>JBNJFW010000057.1:0-8316 GCA_051747165.1 Elusimicrobiota bacterium
CTGGAGAAGCTGGTAAGAAGGGCTCTGGAGCTTAAAAAGGGAGCTGCGCCGCAGAGTAGTGTGAAAAGAAAAGTTCTGGCTATGATTTTTATGAAGCCTTCTACCAGGACAAACATTTCTTTTTCCGTTGCTATGCACCGGTTGGAAGGACAGGCTTTGTATCTGGGGAGTGAAGCGCTTCAGTTGTCAAGAGGCGAAACAATCAGGGATACCGCCCGCACTATCTCCCGTTATGTGGATGCGATTATGATTAGAACTTTTTCCCATGAAGATCTTTTGTCTCTGGCGAAAAATGCTTCCGTGCCTGTTATAAACGGCCTTACCAATCTTCTTCATCCATGCCAGGCTCTGGGGGATGTAATGACGATTTGCGAAGAAAAAGGCTTTGATTTTAAAGACATAAGAGTTGCGTATATAGGCGATGGGAATAATGTGTGTAATTCTCTTATAAATGCAGCCGGAATTCTGGGCTTTGAATTAATTGTTTCTTCTCCTCCCGGTTATGAGCCTTCCGATTATGTAGTGGTTCCCATGAAACAGCGCAATTATAATATAAATATTGAAAGTAATCCCATGCGGGCTGTAAAAGAGGCTGATGTAATATATACGGATGTCTGGGTTAGTATGGGGGATGAAGCTCAGGCAGAGGAACGGAAAAAGAAGTTTGTTAAATACCAGCTTAACAGTGTACTGGCAGGGGAGGCGAAGCCGGATTATATAGCTATGCATTGCCTGCCGGCAAAAAGGGGGGAAGAAATTACTGACGAAATAATTGACGGCCCTAATTCCCGGGTCTATGAGCAAGCCGAAAACCGTCTGCATATACAGCAGGCGCTGCTTGAATATTTATTAAATCAGCAGCTGTGAACAAAAGGGTCTTCTTTTTATTTTTTGCTTTTATATTTACGCCGGTTTTTTTATCAGCCTCGAGTTGGGACAACTGGGAGTTGGGAGGGGAGTTAGGCCTGGCTCTGGGTTCCGGAGGAGAGGAAGGAAGAATACTTTCGCCCGGAACTGTTTTTACAATTACAAAAACCGATGTTTCTCCTATTATGGAATTCGGTCTTGCTTATTATTTCGGAAGTGAAATAAGCAACAATTATTCTTCGGAAGATGTTGCTGATTATAATTTAGGCGCGGAAAGAGAGCCCGAGATTGTGGCCGATGCGGATAAAGAGATTCGCAGGAGAATGAGTGTGGTGCCTCTTACTTTTAATTTTATATATACCGTGCATGATAATTTCTATATAGGAGGCGGTATAGGATTATATAATGTCTGGTACAGAAAAGAGCCTTTAGGGGACTGGAGGGCTTATCCGGATCCCACTATAGAAAAGGGGGCAATGTATTCCCATTCCCCTACTACAACTTTGGGCTTTCAGCAGATGGTGGGGGTGGAAATTTTTCCCGTAAGCGAAAACTGGAATTGGTTTGTAGGGGCGAGAAGTTTTATGACATCCCAAACCGCTGCCGGAAGAATATTAGGTATTACTATCGGTGCTAAGGTGCGTTATTCCTGGTAAAATCAGTTTTGAGTGAAAAAAAAGCTGTATATTCAAGTAAATATGAAATTGATATCGGCGCTCATGTGTTTCCTACCTTTAAATATCGTCTGGTAAAAGAAAGGCTTGTTGAAGCCGGTTTATATAGTGAAGATGATTTTATTGAACCTTCTCCTGCCCGGATTTCGCAGTTAGTTAAAGTTCATGATTCGAAATATGTTGACAAGATTAGCAATGGCACTCTTTCCCCTGCTGATGAGCTGAGACTTGAGCTTCCTTTTTCCAAGCCCCTTGCGGATGCTTCTTTTCTTTGTGCCGGGGGCAGTTTGCTTGCCTCTGAAATTGCTTTAAAGCAAAAATTTTGTGTGCATATAGGCGGGGGTTTTCATCATGCTTATCCTGATCACGGGGAGGGGTTTTGTGTTTTTAATGATGTGGCACTTGGGGCGCATGAAATCAGCAGAGGCAATATGAAAGTGCTTATTGTGGATTGTGACTTGCATCAGGGCAACGGAACGGCCGTTTTCTTTAAAAATAATTCCGATGTTTTCACTTTTTCTATGCACCAGGAGAACAACTATCCGATTTATAAGGAAAAATCCGATATGGACGTGGCTCTTGAAGATGGTATAGAAGGTAATAAATATAATAAAATACTGGAAAAATCACTTGCTGAAATTGAAAAGAAGTTCAGTGCGGATTTTATTTTCTATGTGGCCGGAGCTGATCCCTACAGGGGAGATCAGTTAGGCGGATTGGATTTAAGCATAGAAGACCTTAAAAAAAGGGATGAGCTGGTTAAGAGCTTTTCCCGGCGGCATGATATACCGGCAGTTGCGGTTTTTGCCGGGGGATATGCCCCTGAAATCGAAGATATAGTGGATATTCATTTTAATACTGCTGAAGTGTTTACCTGCTGATGAAGACATACAGGGCAAAACTCAATATAAATGATATTGATTATAGCATAAGCGAGATTAATTTAAGTAAAAATTCCGCAGCATTTACAAGTTCTTTTGCTTATATGGACCGCAAGAAAATAAGAAATATGGTCATTGAAAGCAATTTGTTTAGCCAGCAGGAAGTTGAATTAATAGAAAAAGTAGGCTGTGAAAAGGTAATACTGAATCAAATGCTGATTTCTCCTATGACAAAATTCAGATATCTGCTGGCAGAAAGAGAAGCCAGAAAAATACTTAAAGGCCTTGAGTTTTTTTTAACTGCATTCGGAAGTGATTTAGGTGTTGTGTTTCTTCCTAAAAAAAATGAATCGGTTATTAGTTCCATGCTTCCTCATATAAGAAAAATGCCCAATATTTATGAAAATATTATTACAGACAGATATCCTCTTGGAATGGAAAGAGTTTTCAGTCAAAACATTCTTAATCAACAGGGAGATTATTTTCCCGGCAAGGGCTCTTCTCTTATTTTAAGTCCTGAAAAAGCTTTGAGGTTTTATAATTTTGTTGTTAATAAAGACGGTAAAAATATACCGCATACTGTTGTTGTTCTTAAGGATGAAAAATTGTATTATGTGCGCGGGGATGAAAAAATGAAAGTGCATTCCCTGTTAAAAAAAATAGGGGTGAAACCGGAATCTTTTATAATTGAGGGTGATCCTCTTAATGGCCGGATTATAACTGATATTCAAACGGAAATATTAAAAGATAAAAATATTATATGTGTTATTTCCGATAAATCCGTTGGCCCTTTTAAGTGCTATAAATGCGGCAGGTGTTTTGAAGTTTGCCCCGGGGCCTTAAAGAAAACCCGGAGCAGAAGGATATTAAATAGTGAGGATGAAGCTGTTTCTTTTTCCCCGGTTGATAATTGCGAGAGATGCGGACTTTGTTCATATTTTTGTCCGGGATGGCTAAAGTAGAAAGTTTAAAAACACATAATATGGCTCCGTTTTTTCACAGCGGAAGAGGAATAAAAGAGTGGTACAGGCTGATTATAGCCGCACTTATTCCTTCCTCTTTGCTTATGATTTTCCTTAATCCTTATTCGTTTTTTGTATTTTTACTTTCGTTTTTAGGGTTTTTTGCGGGAAATAAAATTATAAAACTGATTTTTTCAAAAGAAATAGAAATTAACGAATACGATATTAAATATATCCTGTGGGCTTTGCTTTTCACACATATTATAGGCTCAGTGGCCCTACCCTTTGTTTTTCTTGCCTGCGCGGTGGGTTCGGCTGCCTCCCTGGTACTTTCAGATTCGGAAAAAACAGCTTTTCCATCATTTGCCCTGGCTTTACTTTTAGTTTATTCGTTTTTAGGCAATCAGACGCCGGTTTTAGGTCTCAGCAAAAGTTTTGTTTTTTTGGGTCCCATTTTAATAGGAGTGATTTTTCTTTTAATTAATAGAATAATTCCTTTTCACATTGTGGCAGGAATTGCCATCGGATCTGCTTTGGCTTATATTTTAATTCCACTTCCCAGGTTGTCCTTGAGTGCTTTTTCGGTGCTGATTCTTTCCTGTCCCGGTTTTGCCCCCCAGGGGGGTATAATTAGTTTTGCTTTTGGCTTGGTGGCAGGAGCGTTAATTGCTTTTTTGGGCCCGGCCGGTATTTTAACTTATTTTATTTTAAAAGAAACGGTGTAGTTTTAACTTATATATGAAAAATTTATTTGTAGTATTATTTATTTTTATTCTAGGGAGGATTCTTGTTTTAACCGGAAAACCTGATAATAATCCGGCCGGGGAAAAGGCTTTTACCGAAGGCCCTGTTATTTTAAAGGAAGGATCCTTTAAGGGTAGAGGAGAGGGTTTTGTCGGTGATATAATTGTAGAAGTTGAGATTAAAGAAACTGACCGGGAGCCTTACTACATGATAGAAGATGTAAATGTGGTAGAAACGTCCGATATCGAAAAATATTTTTTACCGGCTAAAGAAAAAGTAGTCAGCTGGGTATTAAAAGAACAGAATACGGATGTTGATGTCATAACTGAAGCCACAAAGTCAAAGCAGGGATTAATAGAAGCTATAGAAGATGCACTTGAAAAAGCCCGCTGAAGGATTTATGAAGGGAAGCGCGGCGGCTCTGGTGCCTGCTCTGGGCCTGGCCAATGGAGCTGCTGCGGGTCTAATACTTGCATTTTCCGGGTTTATTGCTATTTTCTGTAGTTTTGTTTTATGCTATTTAATTGGATTAAAAAATATTCAGGAAAAGGCGGCAGGTCTTATTGCATCAACAGCTTTTTGCGGTTTTATTTCAGGGCTTTTATGGAATCTTGATTTTTTTTATGAAACCGGGATTTTAAGAGCCGGGTATTTAGGCTCTATGGCAATATGCGCTGCCGGGGTCAGTTTTTATATGAGCAAGTCCGTAGAAGATGATTTTAATTTTCATGTTTCTTTGCTAAGCGCTGCCGGTTTTTTTGTATTTGCATTGCTGGTGGGTCTGGTTTCGGCCGCGTCGGATTTTACTTCCGGTCAGCGCATTTTTTTGTCGGGATGCATCCTTGCTATAATTAATTTCAGTATTGTTCGGAAAATAAATGAGCAGTTATAGAATAATATTTATCTTGTTTATTTTTTACGGTGGTTTAGAAACAGCCGGGCGGATATCATGTGCTGCTAGTTTTAAGCATGCTTTTAAAATCTCAATCGGCGTTTGCTGCTCAGTTTTGGTTTCGGGAATTTTATTTTATCCTCTATCTAGCAACATCCGTGTTCCTTTGATATTTATGCTTTTCCCTCTAATTTATATTGGATGCGCTTACTTTTGTTGCCGCATTTTTTCAATTAAAGTAAATTCGCTAATGTTTTCGTCTCTTTCAGCTGTGCTGGTTTTAAACCTGCCTGCAGGGGCTGCCGAATTTTTTACGGGCCTTATTGCAGGTTGTGCGGGATTTATTGTTTCCGCCCTTATGCTGTATAGAGTTGCCGGGCTTAAAGATAAAAACACCTTTTTGGCTTTGCCCAGGCTTATTATACTTGCTTCTATTATTTCCATGATAATCGAAATGCTGTAGAGATTATAATATTGTAAAGTGCAAAAAACCCAAAGCAAATTTAATCTTTCGGCAAAAAACCCGGCCATAATAGGTATTTTTATTGCGATGGCAGCGGTATTTCAAGTGGTGGAGGGCATTTTTCCCAGGCCACTGCCCTGGCTGCGGCTGGGCCTGGGGAACATGATTGTTCTGGTTTCAATAATGACTATGGGAAGATTTTTTGCTTTAAAGGTTTTTATTGGAAAGGTTTTTATTTCATCTTTTATTATGGGTTCTTTTCTTTCTCCCGGATTTTATCTCAGCGTAAGTGGGGGGGCTGCAGCCTGGGCTGTTATGTGTATGTTGTACAGGCCCCTAGGAAAACTCAGTCCGGTGGGGGTAAGCGTTTCGGGGTCGCTGGCCCATTCATTTGTTCAAGTGCTTGTTGCATATCTCATATTAGTCAGGCATTCGGGAGTTTTTTATGTTATGCCCTTTATACTGATATCTTCGGTTTTTTCAGGCTGGATTACCGGAAACCTTGCAAGAGCTGTTGTTCCGGCTGTTTCAAGTTTTGCGGAAAGAAAAATTTATCTTATATCAGCTTCCCCGAGAAGAATAAGCATTATGAAATCAAGAGGCGTGCCTGTAGTCGTTTTTCCCTCGGGAGCTAAAGAGGAAAATCCTTACGGAAATCGTGATGCCGGGGGGTTTGCATTAAGACAGGCTTTTATTAAGCTTGAAAAAGCTTTGCCTTTTTTAAAGCCGCCTGCAATAGCACTGGCAGCGGATACAGTTGTTGAGTGCAAAGGTAAAATATATCTAAAGCCGGAAAATTATGAAGAAGCAGTGGCCATGCTTAAAGAATTAAACATGGAGCTTCAGAGTGTTTATACGGCTCTTGTCGTTCAGAATTTAAACACAGGGGTGAGAAGGCATAAGGTGGAAAAAAGCGTTTTTAAATTTAATATGCCGAAAGATGAAATTAAAAAAATTGCAGATCAGAATCTTGATAAGGCAGGTGGCTATGCAATACAAGGTATGAATGATAAATATATTGAGTGGATTAGCGGTAGTTTTTTAAATGCGGTGGGATTTCCGGTTTTATCTGCCTCAGACTTAATTAAAAAGGTCGAGAGGGCTCGGCCTGAGTGTCTTTCTTTTGAGGCGCCTGAATAACACGCGGATTTATATCAATATTTACGTTTTCTCTTAACTTTTCTGTCCAGTAGCTGTAAAGTGAAAACCTCTTGTCCTGTATTATGTCCTCTTTAAATTCGTCCTTTTTCTCTTTAAATTCTTCCGGGGTGGAATAGCTGTTTTCATAATAAAGTTTTAATTCAGGTTCAGATATTACTGCACTTGAAATTATTAGCTGCTGCAGTTTTTGAATTGCAATGCTTTTTTTTATCATTTTTTCGAATTCATCCGGTGTCATGCCTAAGTTATATTGAAGAATATTTTTATAAACTTCAATATTAAATTGATCTTCATGATGAAATTGAGGAAGAGATTGTATGGTTCTGACTATTTCTTCATTGGTAGCTAAAATGTCCATTCTCTTTGCTTCCTGAAAGAGTATCTCCTGGTTTATCAATGAAGAAAGAGTCTGCTGTCTTAGTTCTGTGGCGAGTTTTTCATCTATTACTTCGTCGTTTTCCTGCCTGTATTGTCTTATGCTCCGGTTAAATTCAGATTGAAATTCTTTCATTTCTATTCTGGTTCCGTTAACTTTTGCGGCGTAGGTGCGTCCGCCTCCCGTTCCGTACCAGAAGAATATTCCTATTATAAAAAGAAACGCTACTGTCCATAGCACTTTCTTCATATGTTTTCTCATGTAGTTCATCATAACTTTTAGAGTTTATAATAAAATTTTTGAAAATTCAAATTTTTTTGTTATATTTACATATCATGATTGCTATTATTGATTATAATCTAGGTAATATAAAAAGTGTTTTCAGAGCATTTGAAAGAATAGGAGCTGATGTAATAGTAACTTCATCCGAAGAAAAAATTAACAGCTCTCAGGCTATTGTAGTGCCCGGTGTGGGCGCCTTCAGGAAGGCAATGAAAAATATTTCGGATTTGAATTTGACTGTTCCCATAATAAAACATATAAGAGAAGGAAAGCCATATTTAGGGATATGCCTTGGGCTTCAAATACTTTTTTCATACAGCAGCGAATATGGAAAGACTTCGGGTTTGGATATTATAAAGGGTGAAGTTAAAAAGTTTACCTCGCAGGTTAAAATTCCTCACATGGGTTGGAATACTGTCCGGGGTAATGACGGAAACCCCCTTTTTGAGGGCATAGAAAAAGAGTCTTTTTTTTACTTTGATCACTCTTATTATGTGGTGCCGGAAATAAAAGTACTGAAAGCATATACCTTTTACGGAAGTAATTTTGTTTCTGCAGTAAAGTTGAACCAGGTTTACGGGGTGCAGTTTCATCCGGAAAAAAGCGGAGAAAAAGGATTAAAAATGTTAAAAAATTTTGTGAAATCATGCTCAGCAAGCGTATAATCCCATGTCTTGACATAAAGGAAGGCAGGGTAGTAAAAGGGGTCGAATTTAAGAGCTTGCGCGATGCGGGAGATCCTGTAGAAATCGCCGAGAGATATTCTTTGGAAGGGGCCGACGAACTTGTCTTTTTGGATATAAATGCGTCAGCAGAAAACAGAAAGGCTACTATAGATCTTGTAAACAGAACGGCCAAAAGCGTTTTTATTCCTTTCACTGTAGGCGGCGGTATAAGTGAAATTGATGACATAAAAAAAATATTGAGAGCCGGCGCCGATAAAGTATCTATAAATACTGCCGCTGTTGAAAATCCGGATTTATTAAGGCAGTCCTCAGAAGAATTCGGGGCTTA
>JBNJFW010000058.1:0-8151 GCA_051747165.1 Elusimicrobiota bacterium
ATTTTTCCAAGCATTTAGTTTCCCTTATATTTCTGTAAACTCAAACTTTTTAACCCATAATGGCAGTCCTGCCTTTTTCAGTTCTTCCTGTATTTCTTTATTAGCTTTTCCCACATAATCTCGACGCATAGCGTGTATTCTCTTCGCATATTTTACCAGTGTTGAGGTCCATGCCCTCAAATCTTTTGCTTTTCCCGGTCGGCGCGCTTTAAGAATCCGGTTTCTTTCTTTTAAAAGCCTCCTGAATTTAAGAAGGTTTTCTATGTAGGCATTATTTGTCTGCGCAATATTTATATTAAAGAGCCGCCGCATTCCTCCGGGAGGACCTTTGAAAATATCTATGTCTTCCGGAGAAAATAGAACAACCGGAAAAATTTCCAGCAATTTTCTTCTGTTTAGCCTGTTTCCGTTTAATTTGGCTACAAAGCCCTTTTCCGAAGCGTATCCGGCCGTTAAAGTATATTTTTTTTCTCCCTCAATTATACCGGCCCGGATAAAAAAATAGTTTCTTCCCTTTTTCATCATATCCGCATAGCTTGAAGCCCTGGGCGAAGCAGAGGTTGAAAGAAAAAATATGGCTTCCAGAATGTTTGTTTTGCCCGCCCCGTTTTTACCTGTTATTATATTAATTCCGGGCCTGAATTCAGCAATAAAGCTGCTATGATTGCGAAAGTTCTGAATATGCAGTTTTTTCAGAAACAAGTTTCCATCAGAGCCTCATAGGCATTACCACCCCTATGTATGATTCTTCCTCTGATACTGGAATTATTTTACCAGGGTTGATGGATGTCGTGAGTTTCAAATCCACAGCTTCACTTTGTATGACTTTAAGTATATTCAGGATAAAGTCCGGATTAAATGAAATCTCTATTTCATCCCCGGAGTTTTTAGCCGGCACAGTGCATATGCCGCTACCGACCTCGGGCGAATTAACCGACACAACTGCTTTATCTTTTGCAAAGTTATATTTTACGGCCAGGGACGTTCTGGTAGTTACCGCGGTCATTTGTCTGGTGGCTTTATGCATATCTTCGGTTGCTATTCTTATTGTCTTGTTGCTCTTATCGGGTATAACCTGGTTATAATTAGGGTAGTCTCCTTCAATAAGCCGGGAATATATTATTGTCCGGCCGAATGTGAAGTAGATTTGATTTTCCTTATAATTTATATTTATTTTTACCTTGTCCCCGTTTTTCTGCAGAGCTCTTTCCAGAATACTGGTAGCTTTTGTGGGCACAATGGCTTTAAACTTTCTTTCTTCCCTGCCCAGTTTGCTTTTAAACATGGAAAGCCTGCGTCCGTCGGTTGAAATCATGTTGAAATTTTCCCCGTCGGACTCAAAAAGTATGCCGCAGAGTACATACCTGGATTCGTCTTTGGATACGGAAAATATTGTTTTTTCTATTCCTTCTTTAAGCTGAGACACCTGGATTTCAATTGATATGTCTTCGTTTAAATTTGGAAGTATGGGAAATTCTTCTGTGTCTCCCGCCATAATCTTAAACCGGGTGCTGTCATCGGCCGCGGTTATTTCGCATTCGGTTTCGGTAACTTTGCTTATACTGATTTCTTGTGTGTCGATAACGTTTATTATGTCGGTGAGTTTTTTTGCGGGCATAGTTATCTCGCCTTCTTCTTCCACCTTTGTTTCTATTGAAGATTTTATCCCTATTTCCAAATCTGTACCATAAACACTTAAGGTATTATCTTTAGCTTCCACCAGAAAGTGAGAGAGCGCGGGAAGGGTGTTTCTCATGGATATGGCCGGTAGTACATTTGACAGCAGTTCCGAAAGTTCTTTTGTGTTTGCTTTGAATTTCATTTATTCCTCCTGATTATTAATAAATACTCCTTTTCTATTCTTAATTATATAACTTGTTAATAATGTTAATAACTTTATTTGTCCTCGATAAAATTAAATAATATGTTGTGGAAAACTGTTAAGCTTCTTAACAGGTTCATCATTGCTCGCACTTCACTTTTATCTCTTTAACAATATCTTCAAGGATTGTTTTAAAATAAGGATCCTGTTTTATTTTCTTTCTTATGGCATTTGTAGCGTACATTACCGTGCTGTGATCCCTGTTTCCAAACTCATTTCCTATTTGAGTGGTGGAATTCTCAGTCAGTTTACGGCAGAGGTACATTGCCAGGTGCCTGGGGAAAACTATGTCCTTTCGCCTGCTTTTGCCTTTAATATCTTTTATATCTTTGTGATAACGCCTGGCCACAACATCCTGAATGCATGATATGGATACAATTTCTGTTGATTTTTCTTTATCTATTATGTCTTTAAGTATTTCTTTAGTACTTTCCACTGTAATTTCGCTGCCGGTAAGAGAGGCGAAAGCATATATTCTTATAAGTGCGCCCTCCAGTTTTCTTATGTTATCTTTTACGTGTTTGGCTATGTATATAAGGACATCATTGGGTACTTCCAAATCCTCCATTTCCGCTTTTGATTTAAGTATGGCTATGCGTGTTTCCAGATCCGGAGGCTGTATGTCGGTTATCACCCCCCACTGAAATCTTGATCTTAACCTCTCTTCGAGCGTTTTAAATTTATCCGGGGGACGGTCCGAGGTAAGGACTATCTGCTTCTGGGCCTCGATCAGATCGTTAAATATATGAAAAAAGGTTTCCTGGGTTCCCTCTTTTTCCTCCAGAAACTGTATGTCGTCAATTAACAAAATGGAAGATCTCAGGTATTTTGATTTAAAATGATGCGGCTTGGAGTTTCTTAAACTGTCTATCCATTCGTTAGTAAATTTTTCGCAGGTTACATACAGTACTTTTTCTCGGGGATTGTTTTTTTTGGATTTATGGCCTATTGCATGCAGCAGATGGGTTTTGCCCAGTCCTACTCCTGCATATATGAAAAAGGGGTTGTACCTTTTGCCCGGATCATTGGCCACGGCTTCGGCTACCGCGTGGGCAAAGCGGTTGGACGAGGCCACTACAAAACTTTCAAATGTGTACCTGGGATTAAAATCTGATGCGGGAAAGGAGGTTTCCGGTCGAGGCTGAAACGTGGGTTCGGGAATATCGGATTTAGGCGGCGGAGTGTATTTAGCCAGCTCGTTGGACACATGAAAATTTACCTTTAACTCTTTATCGGTAATTGTTTTAAGTGAGGACATAACTAAATCTGAATATTTTTCCATCCTGTCTAGAAAATACTGGTTTGGTACGGCAACTTTCAGTGTGTTATCTGAAATTGATACAGCTTTGGTGGGCGGAAACCAAAGTTCAAAGGTTTCCCCGGGAAGATCTGGCTTTAAATTTTCTTTTGTTTTGTTCCATATATTTTCAGGGTCTATGTGCATAATTTTTAGATTTTAAGAGTTTATCCACAAGTTATTAACAGTGTTGGTTACTTTGTGAACAACATCCTGTTTTTCCTTTAGAGTTATTATAAAACAATAAAAATAAAAGTCAAGAAAAGGCGTTTTTTGCGTCTTGACAGCAGTAAAAAAATAGCATATAATGGATAATTTAATCTGAAATGAATATCTGGAGAAAAAAATGAAAAGAACATATCAACCCAAAAAAAGGAAAAGAAAAAGAAAGCACGGTTTCAGAAAAAGGAGCCGTACAAAAGACGGACGCGCGATTCTCAAGCGCAGAAGAAAAAAGGGTAGAAAAAAGCTTTCCAAGTAAGTTATTGAACGAAACTTTCGGAAAGGAAAACCGCCTGGGGGCCAGCACATCAAAGGTTATACGGGAAGGCCGGCGCTGCAGCAATGAGTATTTTGTACTATACTATATTCCCGGGCCGGGTAAGAGATTTTCCATTGTTGTAAGCAGGAAATTGGGCAACAGCGTAAAAAGAAACCGCTTAAAAAGATGGGCCAGGGAGATTTTTCGCCGGGAAAAAGGAAAGCTTAAAGGTTGCGATATGGCGGTTATTTACAAGCGGACCGCCCGCGATTGCAAGTTCGGGGATGTAGAAAGGTTTTTAAGGAATATATGGAAAAAAGAAAAATTATACCAGAAATAGAGCAAATTTTTATTGTCATTATTTGCGGATTAGTTGAGGTTTACCGAAAGGTTCTTTCCCCTTTGATCGGTTCAAGGTGCCGCTTTTATCCTTCGTGCTCTGCCTATTTTATTCAATCTTTAAAGGCAAGGGGTCTTATAAAAGGCTTTGCTTTGGGAGTAGCGCGAATTTTAAGATGCAATCCTTTTAACCCGGGAGGCTATGACCCGGTGGAAAAGGGGGGGGGTTAATATGGAAAAACGCCTTTTGCTGGCAATAATAGCATCTGTGGCCGTTTTATATCTGTTTCAGGCTACCCAGGCTCCGCAGGTACCGGTGGATACAGAGGTGACTGCGCCGGAGAGTGAACCCCGTGAAAGTCAGAAGGACATTGCTGATGAGGACACGGATCTTGTTCCCCAGCCTCTGGAGCTTGAAGAGGAGCAGTCCGAAGTCATTTCAAACGGCGATATACTGGTGGAAATAAGTTCTCTGGGCAGCGGGATACGCAGATTTGAGATAAAAGATGAAAAAGAAGGCATGGTTGATTTGGTTGTTGACCGCGAGCCTCCACTGCCTCTTTATTCTTCTTTAGCCGGAAATAAAAACTGGAATCTGCGTAAAACGGGAGAGCGTAGCGTGTCGGCTCAAATTGACACTGAAACCGGCTCGTTTTACCGGGAATTTAATATAAGAGAAGATAATGTACTGGAAATAACTAACCGTATTTCAAACCGCAGCGATGATGCTCTCGAATATGAAGTAACAAGCAGCTGGCGGGGAGGACTGGGCAGCACCGAGGACCAGCTCGAAGATAATCCGGATGACAATGAAGTTTTTGCTAAAATAGACGGTGAGGTAGAAAGAAAGCTGGACGAAGGCTCTCACAGCGGAAATATTGAATGGGCCGGACTCTATAACCGCTTTTTCTTTCTTTCATTTTTAGATGTAGACGATGTCTTTTCCCGGGTCAGGGTGTTTTTTAATAACAGCGATGAAGAAGAGTATCCTTCAGTGGAAATAACCGGCAGTGTTGAGGCCGGGGCGCAAGAAGATGTAGAATTCAAGCAGAATATATACGGTGGCTTAAAGGAATACCGTAAGATGAAAGGTCTGGCGGAGGGAATGGAAGACATTCTCTCATTCGGCATTTTCGGGTTCTTAAGCAGGCTTTTTCTGCAGATTCTTCTTGCCTTTAACTCGTTTGTTAATAATTTCGGGGTGGCAATTATAATGCTTACCGTGTTATTGCAGTTCTTTTTAATACCGCTTACGGTTAAAAGCTATAAGTCCATGCATGCCATGAAAGAGCTTCAGCCGGCCATGGAGAAGATAAAAAATAAATATAAAGATGATCCCCAGCGAATGAATCAGGAAATGATGGCCATGTATAAAAGGAGGGGCGTCAACCCCTTAAGCGGCTGCTTTCCGCTGCTGCTGCAGATGCCCATATTTATAAGTCTTTTTACTATGCTGCGCGAGGTAGCGGAACTCCGCTACGCTTCATTTTTGTGGATAGGGGATCTTTCGGCTCCCGATACTCTTTTTGCTTCGCTGCCCGTGTTGCGCCAAATACCTTATATAGGGCAGTACGGGCCTCTGCCTTTTTTAATGGGAGGGGCAATGTTTTTGCAGCAGAAGGCTACTTCGGGCTCAAAGGGACCCCAGAAAAGCATGACCTATATGATGCCGGTCATTTTTACTTTTCTGTTTATGGGCTTCCCTGCGGGACTTGTATTATACTGGCTAAGCAACAGTATACTTACTTTTGGAATTCAGTTTTTTATAGGTAAAAAAACATAAAGGAGTTTATATGAAATATATATTTAAAGGAAAGAATGTAAGAAGTGCTATTAACAAAGGATTGAAAAAGCTCAATCTTTCCAAAGAAGATGCAGTTATTGAGATAATAAAAGAAAAGCCCAGGGTTTTTTTCGGTATATTTGGAGGCGGGACCAGCGTAAAGGTTGCTCCTAAGGACATGGCAGGAGATGCGGATGTGGACTGGAAAAAAAGCTGCAGGCGAGTGGGTGATTATTCCGAAAAGATTGCCGGAATGATAGCGGATGACGCCACGGTTTCCGTTAAGAAAAAAAATTCAAAAGTGCATGTGAGCATAAACACCGAAAAAAGCGAACTGATTATAGGCAGAAGGGGCTCCACTCTTCAGGCCATAGAGTATATACTTAATCTGGTAATAAAACGCGATCCTTCCACCAGGGTTGATGTTAAAGTGGATTGCGCCGGCTACCGGAAAAATACAAAGGGAAAAATTTCGGACACCGTAAAAAAAGCTTCTTCAAAAGTAAACAAACAAAAAGCCCGGAATAAATAAAAGCTGCCCGAGAGCTTAAGCGGTACTGCGGGAAAAGCAAAAGGAGCGCAGTTTGGGCACATGTATAACAAAAAAACAATATTAAGAGAAAAGGCTGCCGGTAAGTTTATATGAGAAACTCTTCTCCCACCATTGCTGCTTGCGCTACCCCGCCCGGGACTTCGGCTCTGGCTGTTATAAGGTTAAGCGGAGGGAAGGCTTTTGAGATTGCGGACAGGATATTCAAGCCTTTAAAGAAAAATATCAGGCCTTCGGAATTTAATACCCATACCTGCCATGTTGGAAATATAGTTAAAGATAGTAAGCCTGTTGACCAGGCTGTGCTTTCCGTGATGAGAGGGCCGTCTTCTTACACCGGTGAGGATATGATTGAAATAAGCTGTCACGGTTCTATGCGTATAGTTTCCCAGATTCTGCGGCTTTGCTTTTCCTCCGGGGCTTCTCCGGCCGGTCCGGGCGAATTTACCAAAAGGGCTTTTTTTAACGGCAAGATGGATCTTAGTCAGGCCGAAGCCGTTAACAGTTTGATAAGGGCCCGCACTGAAAATTCAAAACAGCAGGCCCTTGCTTTAGTAAATGGAAAGTTAAAAGAAAAACTGGAGAAGATCCGGGAGGCACTGGAGCATTTAAAAATGCTGCTTGATGCGGATATAGAATGGGGGGAGATTGAGAGCATTGATTTTTTCAACGGCCGGGGACTCAAGCAGAGGCTTGAGGATATAATTGAACAGGCCGATGAAATTGCGGAAAATGTTTCTTCGCGGGAGCAGGCCCTGGGCGGTTATAAAGTGGTTATATGCGGCAAGCCCAATGCCGGAAAGTCTTCACTGTTCAATACTTTTTTAAATATGTCCAGAAGTATAGTGAGCAAAATGCCGGGCACCACCCGGGATGTAATAAAAGCCGAGACAGTTATAGAAGGAGTGTTGTTATGTTTTGTCGATACTGCCGGCATAGGACTTGAAAACAAAAACGAGGTGGATGAAATCGCGGCCTGCAGGAGCATAGCAGAGATAAAGGACTCCGATATTGTTTTATATGTTATGGATGCCTCAGGAAGGCTAAATGAAATTGATTATTCCATAAGAAGAAAAATAGGTGAGAAAAAATTCTTAGCGGTTTTGAATAAAATAGATTTAAATTGTAATATAAGCACAGATGAGCTTGAAGAGTTTTGCGGAGAATCCCGGTTAATCAGGCTTTGCTGTAAAAATAAAGAGGGAGTCGATGTGCTTTTAAAACAGATTAAGAAAGAAGTCACGCAAGGCCAATCGCATAAACTTATGATTTCAATAAGGCAGAGAAAGGCCGCTTTGAAATTAAAAGAAAATTTAAGCCGGGCTCTTAAAGAAAGCCGGGAATCAGCAGGGAGCGAAATCGTTTCCTTTCTTATATCCCGGGCACTTGACTTTCTGGGCGAAATTGACGGGAAAAATATTAAAGGAAATATGCTGGATAGAATTTTTAAAAATTTTTGCATAGGTAAATAATGTTTCATGTGAAACAATTTTTCAGAAAAAGGAAAAGAGGCCTGGCCATAGGGGGCGGAGGAGTCAGATCTGCTTCGGCGGTAGGGGTTTTAAAGTATTTTCAAAAGCATTCCATAAAATTCGATTTTGTGTCCGGAACTTCCATGGGCGCTATTGTAGGTGCGTTATACTGCTATCATCTCTCGGCTGAAGTTGTGGAGAAAAAAATAAAGGAAACATATGAAAGTTCATTTTTTTCGGATTTAAGGGAAGAGTTCAAGTCAAACCTGCAGAGCAAGTCGGATATCAACGAAGCAAGCATAAAGGAGCGTTTTACCACGTATTTTAGTCGTCTTAAGCTGTTTAGG
>JBNJFW010000059.1:0-7976 GCA_051747165.1 Elusimicrobiota bacterium
TTTCGTCCTCTCATCTAAAAGGCAAACAGGCCATTATAAATATTGTTGAAGAGTTAAGAAAAAATAAGATAAAGAAAGTTCCCCTATTTTTAAAATCCAAAGACAAAAAACACATAATAAACCTAAAAGGCCAATACTGGCAGCTAAGCGAATATGTATACGGAAGGCCGGCAATGCAGCCGGACTATTTAATGGATTCAAAAAAAGGGAAAAGTTTGGCGGATTTTTTAATACAGCTTAAGAAATTAAATCTTAAAGCTGAAAGCAGCTTTTCAATTAAAGATTATATATATAACATAACAGGCGCCATAAAAAACCATGATTATAAATATTATCATGATTTTTTAAGGATTCAAAACTACCTGGAATCAGGGTTTTTTATGAATTATAAAAAAATACCCCGGGCTTTTTGCCACGGTGATTTTCATCCTTTAAATGTTATCTGGAAAAAAGATGAAATACAGGCGGTAATTGATTTTGAATTCTTTTCCGATACCCTGGAAATGTACGATGCGGCAAATCTGGTAGGCTGCGCCGGGATAGAAAACCCGGCATTCTTAACAAAAGGGGGTCTGGTAAAAGAATTTATGGAGACCATTAAAAAGGCGGATATTTATTCTCAAATAAGCTATTACAACTTTGTAGACCTGATTATTGCCTCCAGATTCGGGTGGATAAGCGAATGGTTCAGAAAAAGAGACCGGGAGATGCTGTCGCTGGAAACGGACTATTTTAATTTTTTAGTTGAAAACAAAAAACACATAAATAATTATTACAAAATTTAATGTTTTTAAAAATTTTTAATATAAGTATAATAAAGCCATGCCTCTGGTAAGACCTGTAATAAGACCCCCTTCAGAAGCCGGGAGCTTTTTGCTCCAGGTTACCGTAGGATGTTCCTCTAACTCCTGCTCTTTCTGCGGAGCATATAATGACAGAAAGTTTGCCTTAAAAGATAAAAAGGAAATTTTCGGCGACATAGAAGAGGAAAGAAAATATAATCCGGAAAGAAGAAGAGTTTTCCTGCTGGACGGAGACGCTCTTGCGGTGCAAAACAGCAGGCTTATTCCAGTTATGAAACGCCTGCAGGAAGCCTTTCCCAAGCTGAGGCAAATTTCAAGTTACGCAAACGCCGGCAACATATCCTCCAGGACAGACAGGGAGCTTATGCAACTGCGAAAAAACAAGTTAAGGAGAATATACATCGGACTTGAGAGCGGAAGCACAGCTGTTCTTGAAAAATGCAAAAAACCTTCCTCTGCGGAAGAAATGATAAAAGCAGTCAGGCGCTGTGAAGAAATAGGAATAAAATGTTCTATTATGGTACTTTTGGGACTGGGGGGAGAAGAAGATTCAGCCCGGCATGTAAGGGAAACAATAAAAGCCCTTAACAAAATGCAGCCTTCCTTTTTATCTTTTTTGTCCGTCATGCTTATTCCCGGAACTCTTTTGCACAAAAAGGCCATAGAAGGTAAATTTAAACCTCTCAATTCGACATGGCTTATGCAGGAAGCCCGCGATATATTAAAAGGACTGCATTTAAAAAAAACAATTTTTCGCTCAAACCACGCTTCCAACCACCTGCCCCTGGAAGGAAGGCTTCCCGGGGATAAAAAAACCCTTGTATCTAAACTTAACTCGGCCATAGAAGGAAAGTCCAAAATAAAACCCGAATATTTACGGGGACTTTAATTAAAAAGAGTGAGGTTGACTTTTTCATATGTTCGTGTTATAGATTAAATAAGCGAGTTTAGTTTTATCCCAGCCAGGCCGAAGGCCGGTCAAAGGAGGTGCAAACATGTGGCTAGGGGCTTTTATTTTCAGTCTGCCTACATATATTATCTACTTACTCCTGAGACCTAAACTCAACGATGAAAAAAGAAACAAACTTATTATTCTTATGGAAGCCCTTTTTATATACTTTACCTGGTATGTAATCCTCATGGTAGCTGCCTACTGATACAATTCTTTAAACTTAATACTTTTAATTTGACAAATCTTTAAATGATACTATAATAATAACATATTATGCTACTTACTAAGGAAACTGATTACGGAATAAGGGCTCTTATAAATTTATCCTCTTGCGAAGAAGAGTATAAATCGGTAAGGAAAATATCAGAAGAAGAGGATATTCCTTATATATTCCTGCGGAGGATTTTTTACAAACTGAAAAACTCCGGCTTTATCAAGACAAAAGGAGGAGCGGGAGGAGGCGCGGCTTTAAACCGCAAGGCCGGGGATATTAACCTGGGCGAGATTGCAAAATCACTCCAGGGCAATATCGGCATTGTCTCCTGTATGTTTAAAAAAGACGTATGTAAAAACACTAAGACATGTCCTTTAAGAAAAAAGCTGCGCAGCATCCAGCAAACGGTGTTAAAGGAATTAGGAGATATAAGTATAGAGGATATAAGGAGGGAAAATTAAAATGAGTAAAAATGTAAAAATGTTTTGCAACCAGTGCCAGGAAACCGCCAAAAATGAAGGATGCACCATTAAAGGCGTCTGCGGTAAAGACGACCGAGTTTCAAACCTGCAGGATCTGTTGATATATGTTCTGCAAGGCATAGCCCTACTGCGGGAAAAAACAGGTAAAATAAAAAGAGAAGAGGGTGTTTTTATATGCCGGGCTGTATTTTCAACCATAACAAACGCTAATTTTTCAGATAAGGATATGATTAAATTAATAAGCGAGGCTGTAAACCTGAGGGACTCCATTAAAAAAGAGAACAATATAGATATGGACTGCCCTCCCTGCAACTGGAGCGCAGAGGAAAAAGATTATGTTTTTGAATCCGCTTCAATCGGAATATTGAGCTACAGCAAAGACGAAGACATACGATCGCTTAAATCAACTATACTCTATGGGATTAAAGGCATAAGCGCCTATACGACCCATGCCGCCGTGCTTGGTTACTATGATGAAAGCATATTTGATTTTATAGTAAAAGGACTTGCTGCTCTGGCCAAAGATATGAGCATGAAAAAGCTCACCTCTCTTGTCTTTGAAACAGGTCAAACAGCTGTAAAGGCAATGAAGATACTTGATCAAGCAAACACCTCCGCATACGGCCATCCGGAAATCACTGCAGTCAGCACCGGAGTTAGAAATAATCCGGGGATTTTAATATCAGGCCATGATTTAAAAGATATGGAAGAGCTCCTGAAGCAGACGGAGTCAAGTGGAGTGGATGTATATACACACAGCGAAATGCTTCCGGCCCACTACTATCCCGCCTTTAAAAAATACAGTCATCTCGCCGGAAATTACGGCGGGTCATGGTGGCGCCAGAATACGGAATTCGAATCTTTTAACGGCCCGATACTTATGACCACAAATTGCATAGTTCCGGTTAAGGATTCATACAAAGACAGAATATTTACCACAGGGACCGCAGGTTATCCGGGGGTAAAGCATATTTCCGAAGACCCCGGAGGTACAAAAGATTTCAGCGAAATTATTGAGCTGGCCAAAAAATGTTCCCCGCCCACCGGTATAGAAGAAGGAACAATAACCGGAGGCTTCGCCCATAACCAGCTGAGCCTTCTGTCCGGCAAAATTATTGAAGCTGTTAAATCCGGAGCCGTAAAACGCTTTGTTGTTATGGCCGGATGCGACGGACGAATGAAAGACAGGGAGTACTTTAGCCAGCTTGCCCGAAACCTGCCTTCGGACACCCTGATATTAACGGCAGGCTGCGCCAAGTACAGGTACAACAAGCTGGAGCTGGGTGATATAGGAGGAATACCCAGAGTCATAGATGCCGGGCAGTGCAACGATTCGTATTCACTTGTTGTAATTGCCCTTAAATTAAAAGAGGCTTTCGGAGCTGACTCGATTAACGACCTTCCTATTTCATTTGATATAGCCTGGTATGAACAGAAGGCTGTTGCCATTCTTCTCGCCCTGCTTGATCTGGGAATAAAAAATATTATTCTCGGGCCCACGCTTCCCGCTTTTCTTTCAGAAAACGTGGCAGCTTTGTTGGTAGAAGAAACAGGTATAAGAGGAACAAATAAAGTGAAGGATGATATTGCAGAAATAATGTCATAAGCCCCGACCCCTGCATAGAATTCAATAAAAGCTTATATGTCCCGGGGCACTCCGGCAATCTCCGCAATAAAAGACATGGCTGATAATATAAGGCCCCCTGCCATAACTAATTTGGATATACGATAAATGAAATTCCATTTTGGATTGGCTCTTTTTAATATTTCATATTCTTTTACAAATATGGTTTCGCAAGAGTTGTCCTTCCGGGAAGTGCTTGTACCTCTGGAAAATCCCTCATCATGGGAGTATTTAGACAAATAGCCTTTAATTCGTATCTGGTCGCCATCATTAGTTCCCAGTATTTTTTTACTTATTTCCCTGGCGCTGCTGAGAAGGTGGTTGTTTGAAATCTGATGCTGGTTAAAATTGCTCCACTCCGCTCTTGTTGTTTCGGATTTGGGCTTGGTATATAAAGTAAAACTGCCGCTGGTAAATTTCATTTTTTTATACATACCGCTTTTAAGATTCCGGCCCCAGACCAGGCCTACGTCTTTTATATTCAAATGGTCTTTCCAGCGGCTGTGATAGGTGTTCCACCATACGGAGGTGTCCCGGCGGGAAACTACAAGGCCGTGTATGTGGTAACTGTAGAGCGGTTCGATTAAATATGTAATATCACTTTTCTCTACGGAAAAGGCCTTTTTATCTGTTTTAACCTGGACAGGCTCCCGGTACATCTCTTCAATAATTTCATCCGGCGGGGGCAATCTTCTGACCTTAAAATAGCCGAGGGCAAATAATATAATCCCACGTAGAAACAAAAACTTCCCTGATTTTGCAAATTTAAACTTTCTGCTTATTGATATAATATTCAATTTTTACAGTTTTTCAAAGAACAAGAATAAAACAGGAACAAATTTATTTGAGAGAAAATAAAGAGACCAAATTATTAGTCTTTTGCCTCGGGGCCGGTTAATATACTAAGGGAAAAATTAATTTTGCTGAGGGAGCTGACAAGGCTTTCAATTGTAAGAGGCTTGGGTATATAATCATTTGCCCCGCTTTCAAAACTTTTATTTACATCTTCTCCCCGCACCGAATTCGTAAGGACAAAGATAGGTATATCCCTGTACTTTTTCATGTTTCTTATCCGGCCGGCCACATCAAATCCATCCATTCCCGGCAGTTTTATATCCAGAAGAATTATATCAGGCGGGGGATATTGATTCTCATCATCGTATGGCTCCCGGCGTTTAAGATAATCTAAGGCTTCTTCTCCGGTCTTTACTACGTACAGGCCATTGTTTATATTCGCTTTTTTAAACACATACTTGATGATTTTAATATCAGTCATGTCATCTTCGATAAGCAAAAAATTTGCTGATTTACTCATAAATCTTCTCCTTTTTCAATTAACTCTTTTAAATTTAAAGGTATGGTAAAATAAAAAGTGCTTCCTTTTCCATATTCTGAATTCACATATACCTTTCCTCTGTGCTCTTCAACAATCTTTTTTACATTGGCCAAACCTATACCGGTACCCTCGTACTCGCCCCGGGGATGCAGTTTGCTGAAAATATTAAATATTTTATCCCGGTACTCTTCTTTTATCCCTATGCCGTTATCTTTTACAAAAAATTCCACTTCACTTCCTTTTAAATTAAATCCTATATCAATTTCCGGTCGCATATCAGCGTATGAAGAAAACTTAACCGCATTGCTTATAAGATTTCTGAAAACCTCCCTTATTTTTATCCTGTCGCAGTAAATTTGAGGAAGATTTTCCGCTACTTTAATTACCGGGTTGTATTTTCTTTGGTATACTTTAAAATCCCTCAATACCTCTTTTACTAGCTCAGACGGATTCAACACCTCATAACGGTTAGTCATAGTTGAGTATTTGCTGTGCTCCAAAAGCTCTTCCATCATTTCTTCCATTCGCCTGGAAGCTCCGCGCATTTCCCGAATATAATCCTTTTCTTCCCGGTTTAATTTTTTATCCGCGCTTTTGCTTAAAAATGAAGTAAAGGCCTTTATAGCTCTAAGCGGAGCTTTAAGATCATGGCTTATTGTTGAAGCAAAATTTTCCATTTCTTTGTTTGCCCTTATAAGTTTCTTTTCGGTCTTCTTATGACGGAGGACTTCCCGGGAGAGACTCTGCGTTCGTTTTGCCACCAGTTTTTCCAGCTCCTGATGGTGTTGCTCAAGTTTTTTCCGGGCTTCAGTTTCAAAAGTAATGTCGGGAATCATTATGATTTCCCCTTTTAGTTTTCCCTTGGAGTCTTTAATAGCAGTCGCATACAGTTTCCCGGTAAGCATTTTTCCCGATTTTGTAGTGAACTCAATTGTGTAGGGAGATATATCTTCTCCGTCCATTCTCTTTTTGAAATTTTTCCGTATGTCTTTTCTGCTTTCTTCTGTCAGTATGGGAAGCTCGAATATGGATTTGCCTTTAAAGTCCCGGCTTCGGTAACCTGTCCACTCATATATTCTCTTATTTATATCCTCAATCTCACCGCCGCTGCCTGTTTTTATTATCACCTCGGGTGAAAGATTAAATATCTTGCGGTACTTTTCTTCCGCCGCCGCTCTTTCGGATTCCGCTTTTTTGTGTTCTGTTATGTCTTCAGAAATGCCGAGCAGATATTTAGGCCTGCCTTTATTGTCCAAAATAGGAACTTTTTTTGTATGCAGTATCCTTTTTCCGCGCGCTGTGTTTATTTCTTCCTCGGTTATATCAAAAAGCTTGCCGCTTTCAAGCACCTTGCGGTCTTTTTGAGTAAAAAAATCAGCCTGATCTTTAGGAAAAAAATCATAATCATTCCTGCCTATAAGATCCTTTTTTTTGTAACCAAGCAGCTCTTCGCCGGCTTTATTAAACAACACGAAGCGCAGTTCCCGGGCGTCTTTTACAAAAATCATATTAGGTATATTTTCAAGGATGGAATCCACAAAATCATTTACCCGCTGCTTTTCAATTTCGCTTTTTTTAAGCGTGGCTTCCCGCTTTTTTAAACTGAAAAAATCAGGCATGCCCCGTTCTTTCATGCTTTTAAATTCTCCCGAATACCTTCCTTTTATATTTGCAATATGATTTTCAATTTTTTCCGGGGGCGCCATAATAAAACGGCAGTTTTTATGACCGGCGGCGCGGCAGTTAATTTCTACAGCCACCAGCGGGGTATCGAAACTCGCCTCGCACCACCCCGAGGAATAACCGGCATTCATTATGCATACGGGTTCGTCTATGTGCAAATCGCTATTAAGCCAGGAATCAGCCTCAAAGGAATTTTCATGTACATAGTGCATAAAAAAATCTTCGCCTCTAACAGGATTTGAATCACTTAGTAGATTTGAAGAAGCCCATCCGGAAAAAGAAAAGTACGAGGGACCCGATAAAAGCTTTTCCAGAGGCTTTTTAAGCTTTAGATTCCTATGAAAATTTAAGGCGTCATTTACGCCCATGGAATGAGATATGTCAAAAAGAAACTGCCGGGTGAAAGAATCTGCCTCAGACTTTCTGGATTTTTCATACATTTTTCTTACAGTTTTAAAAAACTCTACGGAAAGAGAAGGAGCGCGCATAAGAAGATAGCGCTGTCCTGATATTTTGAGCTCTCCTTTTTGGGGCAGTATTTCTTTTTTATTGAAATATTTTTCACTGCGGCCGGCCAGTTCTTTTAAAACATCCGAAGGAAAGTCTCCATTATTTTTGCTTAAATTTATATGCTGATTGCTTTTCATTTTTTCAAAACATCGCTAATCTTCTACTTGTAGTATTATATTTACTTAACCTGAAGAATTCAATACTCAGGATTTCTGAAAATTCTTCCTTCTTGGTCCACATAATCAATTAGCCTTTTATAAACATCATGATAGAAAAGAGTATTGGTGTCACACAGCACTATAAGTTTTCTTTTTGCCCTGGTCCAGCCTACTTATTTGAATCAGGCCCCCAACACTTATCTCAGTTTCCGGG
>JBNJFW010000060.1:0-7933 GCA_051747165.1 Elusimicrobiota bacterium
AGTAAACTGACATTTTCTCTTTTACCACAAAATTATTTTTTACATCCCCCGTATAAAGAACAGCTAGCTCAGGATGCCCTGGATTATCAAATCGGTGGCTTCATCTTCATTTAAGACGCGGCTCATCAGTTTAAAGTAATTTATTATAATCTGCATGCGAACCAATCCAAAACCATATTATTTTATCTTCTTTCATAACTCCAATTGCGCGGTAATCTCTTGAAATCCGAATTGAAAATATTGGACGAGTTGAGTGTACCCTTTTAAAATGTAAACTTGGATAGTAGGGTGTGCGAAGGAAAATATTATAAGCATTTTGAGCCCGGGCCTGAATTTTTTTGGGTAATTTATTATAACACGCCCAAAACTGATCTGTCGTTTTCGATTTCATAATTTATCAGTATCTAGCGGTTTTGTTTTGTTTTGTTTGTCTTCCTCTAATGCTTCATCTGCTAATCTGCCAAGTATATCTTCAGATTCGGCAAATGTCTTATCCCAATCTTTTTCAGCTTTTATTTCTTCTAACAACCACCTTGCTAAAATATTTTGTTCAGTATCTGGAAGACGGGATGCGTTTTCAAATGCCTTCTTCAATAATTTTGTCATTATAATTAACCTCCCTTAAAATGTAACAACGGGCTGTTGGATTCCCTGTTTTCCCTGCCCCTGCATTATTTTAACATATTCCCCGTATAAAGAACAGCTAGCTCAGGATGCCCTGGATTATCAAATCGGTGGCTTCATCTTCATTTAAACCGCGGCTCATCAGTGTTTGAAGCTGCTTTGAATCCACACTTCCTATGGCAGCCTCATGAGTTACATGGGCCCGGGGATGATTAACTTCTACCACAGGAACTGCTTTAGCCCGGCCGTTGTTCTGAACAATCTCTTTACAGTCCACATGGCCTCGGGCATAGGGGGCATCGGCAATTAGCTCATTATAGACATCCGCCATAGCATCATCTCTTAAAGAAACCCTGGTGATAAGTACGCCGGTAGAGTTTTCTCCCTTTAAATGCCCTATCTCGCGAATCCTTATCTTATCGTCTTTTTTACCGTCCACCCGGGCTGTCATTTCCATAGTGCTCCCCTCTTCACAGACGGTCTGGTAATTTATGTCAATAAGTCCAACCCTGCCTTTTAAAAGCTCAAAGTCCGTTTTGAAATTTGCATTTTTTTTGAGATGGATTTTTGCTTCCGGATAAACTTTTACCCCCCCGGAGCTGCTGTGTATATGTTTTTCGGTATATTTATAGCTTGCCCCTTCCCCTACAGTAATCTCGGCATCCATAATATGCCTTACATCTTTTGCAAAGGGAAAGGTACAATGGGCGAGTATATCAATATATGAGTTTCTGCAAAGCTCAACATTAAGAACTATTTTCTGCACACCTGTCTCAGGAATTACTCCAAAACACATATGAACGGGTTTTTCTATTTTGACATTCTCGTTAAGCTTTATCTTTACATCAACCCCCTCTTCTATCTGCCTGGTTTTAACTTCCAAACCGGGAAGATCCCTGGCCCCTACCACTTCATTTCCACTTATAAAAAGATGCGCCACCTGGGGATCTTCAAGTATATTTTCCTCTTCTTCTGTAGTGCGGATAAGATCTTGAGCTGTTTTCATTTCAGTGCTCATTTTTTATTTCTCCTTTATAAGGTTCATTTTTACATTCACAGGGAAGGCACTTGCCTTCAAAGTAAGGTGTGATTTTTTCTGTAACTCCTTTATCCACCACCTTGCCCCCGCACATTAAAAAGGCATGATCCGCCTGTTTTAAAACGGCTAGACTGTGGGTGATAAAAATCACTGTCCGGCCGTTTTG
Source organism: Elusimicrobiota bacterium (assembly GCA_051747165.1). Taxonomy (GTDB): domain Bacteria; phylum CG03; class SLGR01; order SLGR01; family PWQF01; genus JBNJFW01. The sequence goes on from JBNJFW010000060.1 coordinate 1,830, forward strand.
CTTTAAAAATTTTACCGCCTCAAATATCCTCTCAAGAGATTCAACATCTATACCCGAATCCGGTTCGTCCATGATAACCAGCTGCGCCTCTCCGGCCATTATAGACGCCAGTTCCACTTTCTTTCTTTCTCCTCCGCTTAAAGAATCATCCACGGCTCTGCGCAGGTAGGTTTCCGGTTCAAGACCCATTCTTTTAAGTACGGGTTTGATATCCTTATCTCCTTTCACCGAAGCTTTTATAAAATCCTCTACGGATAGGCCTTCAAACCGGGCCGGCTCCTGCCAGGCCATGGTTATACCCCTTCTGGCTCTCTCATCAACAAGAAGATTTGATATGTCCTCTCCTTTAAATAATATACGGCCCGCAGCGCTTTTGTATCCTGCCAGGCCCATAATACAGCTGGCAAGGGAGGTTTTTCCCGCCCCGTTGGGCCCCACCACAGCATGTATATGGCCCTGCCACAATTCCATACTTAGATTATCTATAATGGTGGTTTCACCCAGTTCCAGGTGCAAATTTTCAATTTGAAGTATTTTATCTTTATTCATATTTTTCCTTTTAAAACCCTTTCTTCCTCTTCTTATCTACTTACAAAACTAAGTCAGCTTTCGCAATTTATTATTTTTCCACATAAACTTCGAAATAGTCTTTGAGGGCTTCTTTCCCTTCTTGCATATTTTTCTCATATTCCCCGTACTCATCATCAGAAGCAATCCAGGCTCTATCTACCTGGTAACCTTCATCTCTTCCGCTTAATTCAATTAATACATTAATTTTTTCTTCCCCGGGGATAAGATAATATTCTCGTCCCAATTGTACCCTGCTCCACAATGCGTCTTCAAGAGAATCGGAATAATCCCCTCTGCCTTTAGGCAGGGCAAATTCAGCAGTCTTAATTAAAGATTAACTACGGTCAGCTTTTTATATATCTTACTAAAAATATCTGAGGTCGCAAAAATTAACGCGACTTAGGAGGCTTCAGTATTTCGCTGAATATAAAAGCGGACAGCATTTGCTTACGGTTAGATAAAATACCCTGCAGGCCGCCTGGGCTTTCTTTTTCAGAGCTTTTTTGGGGTCTGTCAGATATTTCATTTTCAGCTTTATACTTTGCTTTTGGCTCTGGCATATCGTCGGTTGACTTTTCAAATGCCTTGTTCTTATTTTTATGACTGTAATATATTTTTCCGTCTTTTTTCTTATAATGATGATTGCTGTCGGAGAAGATCATCAGTCCCGGTCCTGCTTGTTGTTATCTTCATCGCTCATTTTTGAAATAGTTTTTCTCATTGCCGTATCAGACTTAACATTATTCATATTGTAATAATCCATTACTCCCAGCTGGCCGCTTCTGAACGCCTCGGCAATGGCTTCCGGCACTTTACTCTCGGCAAGTACGACTTTGGCCCGGTTCTCTTCAATTTTTGCTGTCATTTCCTGTTTCACCGCCACTGCCATGGCCCTGCGTTCTTCAGCTTTTGCCTGGGCAACTTTTTTATCCGCGTCCGCCTGGGCAGTCTGAAGTTCCGAACCAATATTTCTTCCCACGTCAATGTCCGCTATATCAATTGAAAGTATTTCAAAAGCTGTCCCGGAATCAAGCCCTTTCTCTAAAACCCGTTTTGTAATCAAGTCCGGGTTTTCAAGAACCTCATTGTGCGTTTTGGAGGATCCTATAGTTGTAACTATGCCTTCTCCTACACGGGCGATAATAGTCTCCTCCGTAGCTCCTCCTATCAGGCGTTCTATATTGGCCCTTACGGTAACGCGAGCTTTTGCCTTCAGCTGTATTCCGTCGCCGGCAACCGCTTCCACTTTGGTCTTTCCGGAAGTCTCGGAAGGACAGTCGATGACCTTTGGATTTACACTTGTCTGAACCGCTTCCAGGACATTTCTGCCTGCCAGGTCTATAGCTGTGGCTTTTGTAAAGCCCAGCACAATATCCGCCTTGCTGGCGGCTATAAGGGCCTTGACCACAGAATAGACATTTCCCCCCGCCAGAAAATGGGCCTCCAGTTCTGAAGGAGAAAGAGAAAGACCTGCTTTTGTTCCCATTATCAGGGCCTGTACAATTACCGTGGGTGATACTTTACGCAATTTCATGCCGATAAGGTTGAAAAAACTAACCTTTACACCGGACAAGCGCGCCTGAAACCATAATCCGAAAAAGGAAGCCATCAACGCCCCTATTACAATTAAAACCAGTCCTGCCAATACCACAAGTACAAGTATCGCGTCTGTCATTTTTCTTTTCTCCTTCGCACAAAAATGCTGTTACCTTCAACTTTTACTATACTTACTTTTTCACCTTTTTTTATTAACCCCAGTTCTGAGATCCCATCAAGAACTTTTCCGCTGAAATTCACCCTTCCCACCGGTCTCAGATCTGTCATGGCTATACCTTCATCTCCTATGCCGGGTTTTTCTTCTTTATCACTTAAATCATTTGATTCTTCCGAAGATTTCTTACCGAGGGTACCCGTTAAAACTAACTTGTTTAATCCGGGAATTTTATGAAGCCAACCTAAAAACAATATACTGCCCACACTGCTGAATATAAGGCTTCCCATAATCATGAGCATATTAATTTTCAAATTGTCAAACTCCCATGGATAACGTGGTAATGTGTAGTGATTTAAAGAAAGATAAATAGCCGCGATAATCAGAATGCCTCCGCTTATCCCCGCTACACCGAAACCCGGAATAACAAATATTTCCATTATTACCAGGATTACACCTATTGCGAAAAGAAGAACATCCGTCCACTGCGCAAGATGAACAATGTGCCTGGAAAGAAAAAACAGGGCAAAAAATGAAATTCCTAAAATGCCCGGCCAGCCCAGGCCCGGCTCCTGCAGCTCCATGAATATAAAAAGGAAACCCAGAGACATCAGCAGAGAACTGACTGCTCCTCCGGTAAGAAAAAAGGCAAGCCGTTCGCTCCAGTTAGGAGAGGTTTCTATAAGTTCAATATCGCTTCCCATGGATGAGTAAAGAAATTCTTTTAGGTTTTCCTCAGTTCCTGAAGAAAAAGAGTAGCTCTCCGCATCCCGGAAGGAAAGATTTAACAGCTTTCCCTTTTCTATAATCAAATTGCCCGGAGACACATCCCTGCCGCTGTTTATAAGGTTTTCCATCTGCTGATGCGTCAGATACCGGGTCTTTCCCTCAACTTTCGCTTCACGCACCTCTACATCCTTATCCACCATGGCTACCGCAATTGCAGCCGGATAATTGTTTTGCTCGGCCAGAGACTGAAACTTCGCTCTTAACGCGGACACATATTTTTCGCTAAGCTCCTCCCCGCTTCCGGCCACCGGAGCAGCAGAACCGATCGAACTTCCCTTTTTCATTACTATTTTTTCACCGGCCATTGCAATAAGTGCCCCTGCGGACCAGGCCTTATCTTCAATAAAAGAATATACAGGGATATCCTGCACTTTTTCGATATGATTTAAAATCTCAAGGGTGGCATCAACTCTTCCCCCAAAAGTGTCTATTCCCAGAACTATCAGATCGGCATTTCCGGCGGAAGCTTCCTCAACCCCTCTCTTTATGAAACCCGCCATACCGAGAGATATCTCTCCATCTACGGGTATATAAAAAACTTTATCAGATGTTGGTGAATCGGAGGGCAAAAAAGAGGGGGAGAATAAAATTAAACTTAACAAGACAAAAATTTTTATATTCTTACTCATGTTAAGGTTATATTAATAATACGTTTATCTGTCAATTATAGATTATATTACCCCGCAGGGACAAAAAAACAAACAGATATATTTCTATAACAAGAATTATAACAGCTATAAGCCATCGGGAAACAGAAAGAGTCTTATGATTAACAAAACTCTCCCCTTTTTTGTCCCAGGACATTATCCCTTTTTCTGTTAAATTGGTATATGCAATACCATTGGCTATTAGATTAAATGCACCCATATTAAGGCCCTGCCCAAATATAAAAACTCTAATTCTTCTCAGCAGCGCTTCTTTGAAATTTAGCTTAGACCCGTTTTCCTTTCTCAATCGTATGTTTAGAAGGTATTTTCCCGGCGTCGTACCCCACTTTGACAACATGAAGGGTTCAATAAAAAAACCGGCTATAATCATAATTAAAAATAAAACAGTAATATTTAAAACTCCGAGTTTATTTATATAATAAAGAGTTACTATTATATAAAAACCATGAGATACAAGTATAATCAAAGCATCATCTATATATCTTGCAAACCATCGGGCCCAAGCCTCCCTTTTTAAATCTTTTTTGGATTTCCGATAAGTCTCTAATAATTCAGCATTTATGTTGTAATACCAGCCCGGGTCTTCACCTTCTCCCCTAAGCTTTGACTCTGCAGCTTTTCTGGCCTCTTCTATATTACCTACCCTTACGATAATTTTTAATGAAGGCCGGCCGGTTTTATCCCCCGGCTTATATCCTGTCACTTTAAATTTGTATCTATTTTTTGAATCTGCACCGCTTTGAGGTTTGTAAATAACCTCCCCGCAAAGTTCACATCTGTTATTTTTTATTTTTCCGTCACACTTTAAACATTTTTTCATTGTCTTTACTTTTCTAAGTTCCCCCGGATTATCCGGCCCGCAGAAAATTAATCAAAACCCGCTCATTTAAAAACCTTCAGTACTTTAGCTATCGCCAGGTCTGTTTATAATAACTCAATGCCCTTAAAAGATGCCGCATCCTATAGTTCTCTTCCGAAAGTCCGCTCCTTTTCTTTTGCAACAGTTCTTTTTGCTCTTGCTCGCTAATTATTTTATCAATAGCATCCTGCAAAGCATCCAGAATGTTTTTTTCAAGGGAGCTGTTAATCGCCACCAATTCTGCGTTTTCTTTAGTTGGGTGAACATCTCCAAAATATATCCTGTTTTTAGTTTTACTTCCAATCTGATGGTCAAAACAAACAACAAGTTCTTTTTTATTTTTGTCCTCTAAAACTGCGAAAGTGGTCCCCCCATCACGGAAAATATCGGTATCCTTAATTATAAAAGGGGCATCATAATTAAATGGCGCCGAGTCCAAACCGGGTTGCCGGCTATGGCAAGAAACTGACATGAACGATGTTAACAGAATCATTGATGTAATGTTTATTATATTTAGCATTTTATATAATCTTAACTTAAGGCTGTTTTAATTTCAACTATGCAGGGTTTGAACTGGAATGGAAAAATGGTAAAATAAATACATGCAAAAATTAAAGTTGTCAATTAAATTTACAGTACTCCTTTTAGCAATTATACAGCTTAGTTTTGCAAAGAGCCTCCTTGCAGAGTTAGATAAAGATTATATAACTAACCTCTCCTCGGCAAACAACGATTTTGCTGTAAAGTTGTTTTCCGGGATAACCGATGAAGGCAAAAACACTTTTATATCCCCATACAGCATTCACAGCGCCCTGCTGCTTGCCTATATAGGCTCAGATGGCCAAACAAAAGAAGAGATGAAAGAAGTTCTTGCCGTTTACGATATAGATGAAGATAAATTAAAAGAAAAAGCTCTGGCACTTAAGAATCGTATTGAAAATGCGTCCGACCAGACAGAGGTTTCCATTGCCAACGCATTATTTTTAAGAGAAGATGTTCCCTTTTTAAGTAAATACAAAAAAGACGCGGAAAAATATTTTCAAGGCAAACTTGCTCCCCTACCTGAAAAAGGAGAAACCGTAAACAATTGGGTAAAAGAAAAGACACAAGGCAAGATAGAAGAAATTATTCCACCAGGTGGTTTTCATATTGATACAATTGCCTGCCTGGTAAACGCCATTTACTTTAGCAGTACATGGCAAATGCCGTTTGATGAAGAAAAAACAACAAAAAGAACTTTTTACGGAACACAGGAAAAAGAAATTGACATGATGCAAAACCGGGCCGCATACCGCTACGCCATAAGCAAAAACATGAAATCGGTAACTATTGAATACAAAGACGGAGATTATCTTTTTCACGCCTTCATGCCTGCAGAAGGCAGCCTACCCGGCTTTTATAAGAATGTTAACCGGGAGTTTCTAAAACAGGCAAAGCCCACTAACAAGGGAGAAATAATTCTGCGGATGCCTAAGTTTGCACTGGAATTTACCCGGGAGGGTTTTTC
>JBNJFW010000061.1:0-7873 GCA_051747165.1 Elusimicrobiota bacterium
GTCCTGGGATTGTTGTCGTATTTATTTTCTATTCTTATATAGGCGTCTTCCAGTTTAACTCCCAGTTCGGGGTTGGTCCTGGTCAAAAACTCGATTTTATCAATGGCTACCGGTCCCACATACCAGGGGGTGTCATAGTAAGTCCAGCTTATAGTTCGGGGAAAATTTACCACTATGGCGTAATAGGCTTTTATGGCGTGCTCCAGGTAACCTGCCCTGTTAAGAGCTTCAGCCGTATAAAAAAGCCTTACTCCGGGATCAGCCAGAGCGGTGGACCATTTATAAAAAGCCAGTTCCGGTTCCACTCCGTGAATGAAGTCCCATTTAAGACCCTCCAGGAGGCCTTCTTCCTTGGCTTCCTGATATCCGGGATTTCCCTCCACACTCCAGTTGTTTGGAAATATTCCTTCTCCTACGGCGTTGCCCAGAGCGCGGGAATCAGTTATCTGATACTTGTAATCATCTGTCCCTATGCCTCTGAATTCGCCGTATTTTTCGTAATCTACAATTATTTCGTCCCTGCCCTTATGCCGGATAAAGGACTCGGCAGTTCCCCGGATTAAGGTAACTGCCATCATAAAAGCAGTCAGGGCTTTTACAAAAGCATGTTTTCTTTTGAATATCTTCATCTCTTTTCTACATCTTCCCGGAGCAGCCTATGCCCCTTTCCAATATATATAATCTCCTTTTCTATTCGCCTTTTGAAGCGCTGAGTATTATTTCTACTCTCCTGTTTTTATATCTTCCCTCTCTTGTATCATTTGGGGCTATGGGATTTTTCTCGCCAAAGCCTTTTATCTGCATATTTTCCTTGCTTATGTTAAATTCGCGGCTTAAATAATCGGCAGCTTTTTCGGCTCTTTTTTTTGAATATATTTGGTTTATTTCCCGGCTGCCTATCTTGTCCGTATATCCGTAAATCTTTATAAGAGGGTAATTGAGCCGCTTAAATATATTTGCCGCCTGCTTAAGCTGTTCTTTTGCACTATCTCTTTGGATATCAACCTCTTCAAAGGAATAGTTTATGATAAACTTTTCATCTTTATTGGGGGCTTCCCTCTCTTCTTCATCCAGTTCCTTTTGGTCTATGTCCCTTCGCAAAACCCGAAAAGCAACAGGCTCGGTTAAATTCGTGTTGCCCTCATTATCCATCACCCGCAATACTGCCCGGTAGGTTCCGGGTCTCACATAGCTGCCCTCCGCATTTTCTCCGTCCCAGGCTATGGATTCCGGAGGATTCCCTTCTCCACTGAAACTTATGGCTCCGCGTCTTCTCCGGTCAAATATTTCAATGTTCCATGACTTAATTCCGGAGTCATGTTCTCCGAAGGGTTTAAAAACGATTTCATCGCCCCGGTCAATAAAAATGCTTTCTCTATCGGCTTCAAGAGAAAGCCTGGGAAAATCTTCTCCTGCCTTTTCGTTGTAGGCTTCAATACTGTCACCGACGTATTTTATCTCATCTATATAAAACTCTCCTCCCCTGTGTGAAAAATCTTCGGAGTTTAATATAAGGGCAAAGCCGCCGGCTATGTAGCTTAAATCCAGATCCTCCAGATCTATTTCATATTTTTTCCACTCCCTGCCGGTTTCTATGGGCTTGGTGGTGTATGCAGCGGTATCGGAATATTCTCCGATTAATCCGCCCACTTTTACTCCCGAAAGCCTTCTCATGCCTTCATCCTGTTTTAACCAGAAGCTTAGCTTTTCCGCCCCGCTTAAATCATAGCCGCCGTCTTCATCGCCCCAGTTATCGGCCGGATTCTGCCAGTATATGCCGGCCCATTTTTCTTCTCCCCTGGGTATATATGTAACCTGCAGGCATCTGCCTGAGCCTGAAGGGGTATCCATTATGGCTTCGCTCATGTGTATATCGGAGGCATCTCCCATATAACCCGAGGGTACAAACCGGTTTTTTTTCGGCGACGTGCTTGAATAAACATATATTTCCTCTGCAGCCGAGGCCGGTGAAGGAATGAGATATACTGCTGCCAATAATAAAATTATTGACAGCAGTTTTTTATTTCTCATATTCTGTTTACAGCCTTATTTTCAGGCTTTTTCATATCATTTATCCTCAGATTTATCCTCAGAGAAATTATACCTTATATCATCCAGATAGATTGTAAATCCCTCCGGATTGTACTGAGCTGCCGCGGCCCAGCAGAAGCCGCCTATTATCTTGGAAAGGTCTTCTCCTTCAAGATCAATAGTGTATTGCTCCCACTCGTCGCTGAGCGTTATGGGTCCTATTGTCACGCTGGCAGTGTCGGAATATATTCCTTTTATTCCTCCTATTTTGAACTCATTGATATGTTCACCGCCCTCGGCTCCTTTTGCCCAGAAAGTCAGGCTTTCGGCCCCGGTTATATTATATCCGCCGTCTATATCTCCCCAATTATTGGGTGGATCCTGCCAGTATATTCCTGCCCATCCGGCTGAACCTTCGGCGCTGTATGTTATTTCAATGCAGGAGTCTCCCACAACCGGATTGCGGGTGTGATTCTGGTTTATGCTCAGGTCTCCGTAATCACCCATCCAGCCTGAAGGCGCATAGTTATTTTCCCTGCTCTGCCCCTCCTTGTAAACATAGAAATACTCGCCGTCTTCCACCGGCATTCCGGCGGATTGTTCTTTGTCCTTCTCCTTGTCAACTTCCGCCAGCCTGTCTTCCTTTACGCATCCGGCGGCAGTTAAAATTAAAAGCGCGGCCGGAAGAATAAATTTTGCTCCCATGATACCTTTCATCTTTTCCTCCTTTTTTTGCTCTTTATTTTTGAGCTTTTCTCCTTATTTTCTTTATCCTTAAATTTATTTATATTCACTTTATTTTAAAGCCCCGGCCATAACTCCGGATATTATGTGTTTCTGCATCAGGAAATATATAATTATGACCGGTATGGTAGTTATAGCTATTCCCGCCATCAAAAGGTGATATTCTGCCATGTGGGCCCCCTGGAAGACCATAAGCCCCCTCTGCAAAGGCATAAGCTTGCGATCCGTAAGCACCACCATGGCAAGAAGAAACTCATTCCATACCAGAATGGCATTATGAATCGCCACAATTGCTATTATGGGTTTGGAAAGAGGCAGGGCAATTTTTAAATAAAGCTGAAACTTGCTGCAGCCGTCTATTTCCGCCGCATCTTCGAGGTCTTTTGATATGCCGTCAAAAAAAGATTTAAATAAAAAGAGTGCGAAAGGCAAGCCCGTGCTTATAAGACATAATATATACCCCAGGCGGGTGTTTATAAGTCTCAATTCGGAAAGAAGCACATACAAAGCAATAAAGGCGCCGGGAATAGGAATCATCATGGTTGAAATCAGTATGAGAAATATTATATTACTGCCCGGAAGCTGAAGCCTTGCCAGAGCAAAACCGGCCAGAGATGAAATAAAGAGAACACCGAATACAACTGTAACTGTATAAAAAACACTGTTGAAAAAATAGCTGCTGAAATTACCTTTCTGCCATGCATCAACATAGTTTTGAAATTGCATTTCATAGGGAATAAGCGATAGATCCGAAAAAACGCTGGTCTGGGTTTTTAAACTGGAGCTTATAACCCATAATATGGGCAGCACACATATAATCACCCCCACTATTAATATGAGGTGATGAAATATTCTTCTTGTATTTTTCATATTCTTTTCATCTTCTTTGATAATCTTATCTGAATAATCGAAATAATCAATAGCATAACACCGAAAATAATTCCCATTGCCGAAGCATATCCAAAACGGGACGAACCCAGCATGGTGTTGACAATCCGGGTTATGGGAACTTCAGTATAATACCCGGGCCCCCCCTGCGTTGTCGCAACTATTATATCAAAAACCTGCATGGTTCCCAAAATTGTAAGTATGGAAACAATAAAAAAGGTAGGAATCATAAGAGGCATGGTCACTTTTGTAAAAATCTTAAATTCATTTGCGCCGTCAATGCGAGCAGCTTCGTACACATCCCGGGGAATGCTCTGCAGACCCGCAAGGAGTATAAGAAAGCCCCATCCCATACCTCTCCACATATGTATGACGGCAACAGAAGTTAAAGCCGTGTCCGGATTGCTCAGCCAGGACGTGGTTATAGCAGAAAGATTCAGCCGCTGGAGAAACTGGTTGAGAAGGCCGTAATCACCCTGCAGAATCCAGTTCCAGATAATACCGACCGCAATGCCGGAAAGAATAGGAGGAAGAAAAAATATTGTGCGATAGAAGTTTTTTGCTTTTATGTCCTTATCCACAATGTAAGCAAATAAAAGGGCCACACCGTTTTGAAATATTAAAGCAAGCAGAGTAATATATCCCGCATTTTTTACCGACTGCCACCATACAGGGTTTGAAAAAAGGATATGGCGAAAATTACTCAGGCCCACAAAGTCCATAGCCGAGGCAATTCCGTCCCATTGAACAATGCTCAATTGAAATATCCTGAAAAAAGGATACGCGCCGAACACCAGAAACATTATAGCTGCCGGCGCAACAAAAATATATTTGTTAATTTTATACTTTTCTATTATTTTTTTTATTTTATTCAACGTTATTTTTTATTCTCTGAACATTCTCCGCAACTTCCCGGGCAGTACGCTCTCCTATTATTATATTCTGAATACCCCTGTTCATGGCTTCCCTTACCTGGGTATTTTCTGTTACAGGCCAGATATTCGGGTGGGTGGCGTTATTCATTATTTTAGAAAATTCAACCAGAACTTCGTTTTCAATTGTATCAAGGGTATGCCGGTTGGAAGGAAGATTCAGTGTTTCCTCCGCAAGAAAAACCTGCTGCTGTTCTTCAGAAATCCACTTTAGAAACTCCACGGCCTCGTCTTTCAACTCTGATCTTTCATTTACCAGAAACGAGGACCCGGCTGCGCCCCAGACAACCATTTCATGCTCATCGCTGTATCTGGGAGGAAGCATGGGCTTATAGTTAAGGTCGGGATTCATCCCCTTGTACACATTAACGCACCAGGAACCGTTAAAGGTAAAAGCCACCCTCTCGTTTGCAAATGCCTGCTCGGCCAGGCGGTTCTGCATGGTAACGCTGTCATCGGTAATTAAATCATGTTCTCTTACATCCTCAAATATTTCAAATACCTGAAGCCATTGAGGGTCGGTATAGGAAACGTTGCCCCGGAAAGTATCCATTACTTTTTCCTGCCCCATTATGTTAAAGGCATAATTATAGGCAAAGCTTTCTATTAGCCAGGTTTCGCCGAAACCCGAAGCGAAAATATTTACTCCCGTATTATCCTTTATTTTTTTGCCGTATTCAATATATTCATCCCATGTCTCAGGTGGTCTTTGGGGATTTAAACCCGCATTTTCTAAAACATCCTTATTGTAAATCATAGGAATATTCATTATATCTATGGGCACACCGTAAATGCCGGGTTTTACGTCGTAGTCGTTATCTTCTTCAAAGACATTAACTGCTATTGCCTGTTCAAAGAAATCATCCACCCATGCTTGCTCATCTTCATCTTCTCTTTGCATTACCGGAGTGAGATCGGCTATATGACCGGCATTAATAAAGCTCGAAAGGTCTTTTTTTTCTCCCAGGACTCCGAAAATATCAGGAAGATTTTGCGTTTGGCCTGCTGCTCTTATCCTTTCGGAATATGATGAGGAAGGAGCATAAAGCTCAAAATTTACCCTTATGCCTGTTTCTTCTTCATACTGTTGAGCAAGCTGGTCAAAAGCCGAAACCCGGTCAGTCATCCAGTGCCATACTTCTATTTGTTCTCCCTGGTATGCGGGAGTACAGGCCGGCAGCAGCAAGGCACATATTACAGGTAAAAGTATTTTTTTCATTTTTTCTCCTTTAGTCAAGTTTAACTTCTATTTTCTTTGCCCTACCTTCGCGAACAAGCTTTGAATAAGGCATTTGTATTGTATCTCCTTCGATTTTTATTTTTTCGTTTTCATTTATCTGTATGTGTATTTCTTTAATCTTAGCCCCTTTTTTGCCAAATGTGTCTTTTCTTTTTTGGTTGCGGTATATCACCGGAGTTTTTCCCATAAAAACAAACTTAAAGGAATTTTCAGGGCAGTCCGGGGTTTTTTCTTTTGTAAACCAGTTTCCGGGCAGGGCAGGTGAAAACTTAAGGCTGAGCCGCCCCTTAGCGTCAGTTATAAAAGGCTTGAAGCCGCTTGTCATTGCCACCCACATGGAAAGATATTCGGCCGAGGAGCCGGTAAGCCTGGCCACATAGCCTCTTCCGTGTATATTTTTATCGGGATGAGCGCTGCTTACTATAAAAGAAGAATTTTCATAAATGCTGCGTCCGTAAGTTTCGGGATCCATAAACGGGACCAGTGCCGTATCTAAAAGCTTATAGTACTCTTCATAAAGGCCGTTTCTTAACAGCTCAAGCATATATTTATATTCCATATGCAGCCATATGGATTCGTTTTCAAGCCATCCGGGAGTAAAAACAGTTATCCTGCCTATGTCATAATCTACGCCTTCCAGGGATTCATTAACTTTAAACATTTTTAACTTTTTATCATACAACCCGCTTTTAAGAAGCTTTTTGTGCATATCGGAAGCCTGTTTTTTATCCCTGTTTATTCTCAGGTAATGAACCGGACCCTCAAGAAAAAGGGGCAGTCTTTTCATTTTAAACTCCGTAATCCGTATCCGGGGGTGAACTTGCTTTTTTCCCTCCTCTTCGGGAATAATATTATATTTTTGAGGAGTATATTCGAAATTAGTGTAAACAAAACCTTTTTCCTCGTCTATAGCGAGGGACAAGCCCTTTTCCAGGCGCCGGAGAAATTTATGGAGCATGCTTTTTAATCTGCTTATATTAAGGTGTTTCTCGCATCCGGAAACTCCGTAAGCAGTATTTTCGCGATAGTTTTCTTTTGCGTTATGAGAAGAATTCCAGAAATTGTAATCGTTCTCATGACAATCGGTAACTTTTTCCAGCTCAAGCATTAAATCGCATAACTCTTCGGGAAGAGATATCTTTTCTTTTTCATCAAGGGTTAATATGGCATCCCGGAGAAAAAGTATGAGCCTTTTAAGTTCAAATGATTCCGCCGTAGAGGAGCCGAACATTCCGGGAAGGCCGTTAAGCGCATCGCACCAGTTGGGTTTGTCGGATTCCATTTCCACTCCTATGCCCATGGGATCCAGCGAAGCGTATTTATTGGCAACAAGGCACAGCAACTTACAGATAAGGGTTGTCTTATATATATCCCCTCTGCCAAACCGCTTTCTTACGGCATGAGGTTTTTCACGGCGCCTGGCTATCATTTCAATTTTTCGGGGATCTGTTTTCACGGCATTAAGCTGTCTGGCTTTTTTATCGATAAGAAAATATTTTTCATCCCTGGGTTTAACCACCTCGGGATTGTCATAAAAGACAAAGTCTTTTAACTTAAACAGCAGTTCTTTTTTCTTTTCCGGATATACCGCAAGATAGTTTTCAATAAGATCTATATTATAGTGCCAGTGATCGGACCAGTAGCATTCTCCGGGATTGGCAATGTTTAATTTCTTTGAATTTTCAATTATAGTGTTTAAAATATGTTTGTAATCCTTGCCGGCTCCCATGTCTTCTTCTTCTATGAAATTAAAAAATGCTCCTATGGAAAAAGTGGTTTCTATGAATTTTTTTACTTTGCTTTTATTTTCTTTAAATAAATCAAGGACCGGCTTTTTATTTTCAACTTTAAAATATGTTCCCAAAAGCTTAAGGGGATTAAACCCGTCCAGCTGGATTAGATTCATAAATATTTTTATTAGGTTGTCGCCTACCTCGGGATGAAAAAAAACATCGCTTCTCCTGTTTTGATTTATATCCCGGTAGTTTCCGTTTCCCTGGGAAAAATATTCAGGTAAAATCACAAAATTGTTGTATTC
>JBNJFW010000062.1:0-7744 GCA_051747165.1 Elusimicrobiota bacterium
AGCGAGAGTTACCATGCCCTGCTTAAAGTTGAGGCTGTTAACGGGGAAGACCCTTCCATAATAAGGGCCCGGGAGAAGTTTGAGGATCTCATGCCTCTGTATCCGGAAGAAAGGCTTAACCTTGAAACAAAGCAGCAGGAGGTGGAAATGCGCCTGATGAATCTGATTACCCCCATAGGCAAAGGCCAGAGAGGCCTTATTGTCTCTCCCCCCCGGGCAGGCAAAACAATAATACTGCAGAAGCTGGCCAACGCCATAACCGAAAATCATGAAGAAGTAAAACTTATTGTACTTCTTGTGGGCGAAAGGCCGGAAGAGGTTACGGATATGATGCGTTCTGTAAAGGGAGAGGTCATTGCCTCCACCTTTGACGAGCCGGCAAAGAGGCATATTCAGGTAAGTGAGATGGCTCTGGAAAAAGCAAAAAGGTATGTTGAGCACGGGCATGATGTGGTTATACTCCTGGATTCGATTACCAGGCTTGCCAGAGCTTATAATACTATAGCTCCCTCCTCGGGAAGGGTTCTTACCGGAGGTGTTGATTCCCAGGCGCTGCAAAAACCCAAGCGTTTTTTCGGCACGGCCAGGAATATTGAAAGCGGCGGAAGCCTTACCATACTGGCTACCGCGCTTATAGAAACCGGAAGCAGAATGGATGATGTTATATTTGAAGAGTTTAAGGGAACGGGAAACATGGAAGTTAACCTGGACAGAAAACTTGTAAACAAAAGAATTTTTCCGGCTATAGATATCTTCCGCTCAGGAACCAGAAAAGAAGAGCTTTTGCTCAGCGAAGAAGAATTAAATAAAGTATGGATATTGAGAAAAATACTTAACCCGCTGGGAATGGTGGAAGCCATGGAACTGGTGGTTGAGAAAATGAGGACAACTAAATCAAACAAGGATTTTCTAAAGCTGATGGAAGTTGAAAGCATAGGCAGATAATTTGACATCCGTCTTTATATTGATTTAGAATAAAGTATGGCTTTTTATATCAAGCGATTATTTGCCCTGTTTTTCTTAGCGGCGTTAAGCGCGCTGGCGTATTTTATATTCTGGAGCGTGGATGTCAGCAGGATTGATATTATATCCACAGCGGAAGGATACGGGCATGTACTTCCCTCACGGGATTTAAACCGGGAAGGAAATCCGAAAATAGGCGGGGCCTCGGCCCTGGCTTCTTTTCTCCGAGATTTTAAAAGACCCTATATACTGCTGGATGCCGGCAATTTTTACTATGGGACAGCCGAAGGGGTCCTGACCCGGGGCGAGGCGGTAGTTAAAGTCATGAATTTTCTTGAATATGATGCCCTTGCGGCAGGCCCCGATGATTTCGGGCACGGGGCCGGAAACCTGAGAGAGCTTGCTTTATCCGCGGATTTTCCTTTTATCTCCGCCAATATAAAAGAAAAAGGTGAATCTTCCCCTCCCGGATTTATTTCAGAAAAACTTTTTTTAGAATTTAATGAAGTCCGTATAGGCATAACCGGCATTATAAGCAATGCCGCCGGAGATCGTATTGTAAATGAGAGTATGGAAGGCCTGGAGTTTTCTCCGGCCATTGAAGCCTCCCGCCTGCAGGCCGGGCTGTTAAGGGAGGAAGGCGCGGATGTAGTAGTACTTCTGAGCAATTGCAGCAGCGAAAGCAATAAGCGCATAGCCGCGGAAAATACAAATATTGACCTTATCATAGAAGGAAGCCCGGACGAATACGCAAAAGGCGCTTTAAAAAAGGAAGGAACGGTGTTGGCGCGGATTCCGGAGGCGTTTACCCATGCCGGCCATACTTCGCTCTTTTACAGCCGGTCCGGTCAAAAACCTGTTTCCTACAGTCACCGCAATATTCCTTTATACATTGAAAAGTTTTCGGGGCATGAAGGCCTGGATCAGTTGCTGGAGGAAGAGCTTGCTTCTGTATCCAAAGAAATGGACAGGGTTATAGGCCGCTCGGAGCGCAGACTTTCCCGTTTTCTGGAAGGTGAGGAAAAAAAGCACGGAGAACTTGCCGCCGGTAATTTTCAGACCGATGTAATGAGAGAGGTAAGCGAAAGCGATATGGCTTTTCAGACTGTCAGCGCCATAAGGGCGGACATACCCGAAGGTGAGATAAAGGTGGGGGATATATGGGCCTTTGAGCCCCTGGGAAGCAGTATTGTCACCATGGAGCTAAAGGGGGAACAGATTAAAGAGCTTCTTGAATTAAGTGTTGCGCATAAATATTCGCGACTTCAGTTTTCGGGGCTTGAAATGATTTACAACGATTCCCTCCCCGAGGGTAAAAGGGTTTTAAATGTTTTTGTTTTTGACGAGGAGGGAGAGAAAAAGGAACTGGAGCCTCAAGAAAGCTATAAGGTTGCCACCAGCTTGTTTTTAGCCGAGGGCGGAGACGGATACGATATTTTTAGTGAAGGCGAAGATGTGGAAGACACTTCTATTCTTTTAAGAGAGGCTCTGATTGATTATATAAAAGAAAATTCTCCTGTTTCCGCATCTCTTGAATCAAGGATGATAAACGTGAGGCTGAACTGAGTTTTCCCTCCCGGTTTAAAAGATACTAATTTGCTTTATTTAAATGAAATCATATTTATAACTGCTGCTCTTGTTTTACTTTTCGCTTTGTTTTCCTCTTTTATGCTTGTAAGGATTACTAAAAAGAGAAAAAAAAGCCTTTACAGCATAAAGCAGCTGAAGACTACCTTAAAGTCATGTTTTGAGATATCCTCCAGACTTGAAATAAAAGAGCTTGTACCTCAGATAATGAATTCTTTTCTGGCCGCGGCTCAAACCGATAAAGCTTTGCTGATGCTTTATGACCAAAAAGCAAACAGGCTTAAACTTGAAGCTTCCCGGGGAGTTGAAATAAAAGAAAAAAACCTCAAGCTTAAAATAGGAGAGGGGATACCCGGAAAAGCAGCTGAAAAACAGAACCCGGTGTTTGTAAACAGCGAAAATATTGAAAGATATCAGTCTCTTTTTTCTCAAAACCTGGGCCTGTTTGGCGAGGAAAGTGTCTTAAGTATCCCGTTTATATTCCGGGAGAGGCTTTTCGGGGTTATCAGTCTTTACGGAAAAAAGTCCGGGGAAAAAGATATTTTGTCTCAAATAGCCTATCAGGCGGCGGTTTCCATAAGAAATTCCCTTATGTATAGAGCTGCTGTTACGGAAAGAATCACCGGTTTTTATATCAAGAGGCACTTTACTCACTGCCTTGAACAAGAAATAGACAAGGCCCAGAGATACAACCGGGATCTGTCCCTTCTTTTTATAGATATTGACCACTTTAAAAAGTTTAATAAAACCTACGGAAGAAAAATCGGGGACCGGGCCGTTTTTTACCTTTCCGAAGCAATAAAAAACTCCATAAGGTTTTCTGACCTGGCCGGAAGGTGGGATGCCGATGAAATTATGATAATACTGCCGGAAACCGGCCTTAAAAAGGCCCGGCTCATTGCCCGGAGATTAAAAAAGGAAATTGAGAAAAAGTCCTTTCAGGCCAGGGGGCGCGAGTATAAAATAAAGGTGAGTATGGGTATAGGTGAGTACAGGGCCAAAATGACCTCTGCTCAGGAACTGATAAAAGAGGCCCAGAAAGATTTTAAGGAAAGAGCTGAAAAGAAGACTTTTTCTTGACTGTATATTAAAATATTATTATATTATTTATGTTTGAATTCAGGTGAAGTGTATATAAAAAAAGGAGAATAAAAATGCCCAAGCCTCTTATTGCCGGAAACTGGAAAATGAATAAGACAAACAGTGAAGCTGTGGAAATGGTAACTCAGCTTAAAGAGAAATTAAATAAGAACAGCGATGTCGATGCTATGATAGCCCCGCCTTACACCGCTCTTTCCGTTGTCTACGATCTGGTAAAAGATACCCGGATTTCTTTGGGAGCGCAGAATGTTCACCATGAGATATCAGGAGCTTATACAGGAGAGATATCTCCTCTCATGCTCAGGGACCTGGGATGCGAATATGTGATTATAGGCCATTCCGAAAGAAGAAAATATTTTTCCTGCAGCGATGAAGATGTAAACAAAAGACTTAAAGCGGCGGCCAGGGCGGATTTAAAGCCCATAGTGTGCATAGGCGAAACCTTAAAGGAGCGCGAAGAAGGAAGCACTTTTGATGTGCTGGGGAGGCAGCTTAAGTTTGGTTTAAAAGACCTTTTTGACCGCGAAAAAGAATTTCTCAGCATTGCCTACGAACCGATATGGGCTATAGGCACCGGAAAAACCGCGACCCCTGCTATAGCGGCGGAAGCGCATAAGTTTATACGGGAAAAGATAACCGAGATGTACGGCGCTCCCTTTGCGGATGACATTAGAATCATATATGGGGGTAGCGTCAAGCCAGGCAATATAAGCTCTCTTATGTCCGAGCAGAATATTGACGGCGCGCTGGTAGGGGGAGCCAGCCTGGAAGCCGATTCCTTTTCGGCTTTATTTGATTTTTGAAATAGTATTATTATTTTTTTAAAATGAAAATTGTTATAGCTTCCGATCACAGGGGCTTTAAGTTAAAAGAGCACATAAAGCGCTATTTAACCGGGCTGGATCACGAGATTCTGGATGCCGGCTGCGGCAGTGAGGAGAGAACGGATTATCCTCTCCATGTGTTAAAAGCGGGCAGCCTGTTTAAAAAAGGGGAAGCGGAAAAAGGTGTTTTAGTCTGCGGCAGCGGGCTGGGGGTTTGCATTGCGGCAAATAAACTCAGGGGCATAAGAGCTGTAACCGCCAGACAACCTTCAGATGCCGAAATGGGGGTCAGGCATAATAAGGCCAACTTTCTGTGCCTGGGCGCGGATATAACCCCGGTCAACCGGGCCGAAAAAATAGTAAAGGCTTTTCTGGATTCTGTTTTTGAGGGCGGCAGACATCAAAAGAGAATTGAAATGATAAAAGAAATTGAAAAAGAAAGCCGGGTATAAATCCAGGCAAAAGCTGCCGGATAAAATTGCTTCTGTAATAGACCACACTCTTTTAAGAGCAGATGCCGGTTGGGAAGAAATAGAAAAAGTATGCGGGGAAGCCGTAGAGCACAGTTTTTTTTCCCTGTGCGTTAACCCCTGCAATGTCGGCAAAGCTGTTGAACTTTTAAAGGGCACACAAGTAAGAGTTATAACGGTTGCGGGCTTTCCCCTGGGGGCGAATACAACTTACGTAAAAGAGTGCGAAACCGCCAGGGCCCTTGAAGACGGGGCGCAAGAAATAGACATGGTTATGAATATAGGCGCGCTTAAATCCGGCAGGGAGGATGTGGTTTACAGAGACATAAAAAAAGTTAAGGAAAGCACCGGAGAAAAAATTTTAAAGGTAATAATTGAAAGTGCCTTTTTAAATCGGGATGAAATTAAAAAAGCCTGCGTTGTGGCTGAAAGAGCAGGCGCGGATTTTCTTAAAACCTCAACCGGATTTGCCGGGGAGGGAGCCAGAGCTCAGGACATAGAACTAATGCGGGAAACGCTGAAGCCTTCCACCGGCATAAAGGCCTCCGGAGGTATAAGAAGCGCAAGCGACGCCGCAAAAATGATTAAGGCCGGGGCCGCCCGCATAGGCAGTTCGCGTTCGGTGGATATAGCCGGCGGCTGGGAGCAAATAAAAAAAGAGGTGTTTTGTATTGGAGGCGCAGATGTCAGAGAAAACTTTAAATAAATATATTGAGGATGTTTCTTCTTCCGCAGCCACGCCGGGCGGGGGAAATGTGGCCGGAGTGGTAAACTCGCTGGCCTGTTCTCTTATGCTTATGTCTTTAAGGATTGCCCTGCTAAAAAAAGACCCCGATAATGTTTTTGGCCGGGAACTTGAAAAAGAAGTTGAATCCATAAAAAAACTGTCTCTGGAACTGGCTTCCAGGGACTCCCTTTATTTCAACGAGCTTATGAAAAATTACAAAAAAGGTGGGGAGGAACTGAATGACTCTCTTAAAAAATCCGCCGTGGTATCCCTGGATATATCAGAAGCGGCCCTGGAGCTGGTGAGGAAAATAAAAAGCATAGAGATTCAAAAGTTTAAAAATATTATTACCGATGTGGGTATTTCCCTGCAGCTTGCCTCGGCGGCGTTTAAAAGCGGTGTTATGAATTATAAGATTAATATTTCCGCACTTAAAGAGCCCGCTGGAGATTTAGAAGAAAAAGAAAAAAAATTTTCCTCTGATTTTAATCAAATTTTTCCTGTGTTAAAAGAAAAAATAGACCGTATTATAAACAAATCAAATGTTTCTTGAGCATTTCCGGAAATAAATTCTTTTAATTATGGCCATTAAGAATTATTCGCTTGCGCATGTTCCCGGCCCTAAAGACAGAAACCGGTATAAGCTTAATTTGGCCTGCGAAGAAAAAGACGCCCATAAACTTGCCGATAAGCTGGGAGATATAAGCAGCAGGCCTTTTCACTCTCCCGATATGTCTTTTGATTTCTCTCTTTTTCTGTACGGAGTTACCCGGGAAATGAAAGAAAAGCTTTTAAGTCAGCTTAAAATGCTAATTGATGCGCAGCCGGAAGTTAGTTCGACCGGAGAAAAAAAAGAAGAAGATGAAGTACGGCCGGGCAAACTTAAGCCGGGCTATACTTTTAAAAAATTCGTGGTGGGAGCTAATACCCGTTTCACCTATGCAGCTTGTAAAGCAGTGGCTGAAAATCCGGGAAAAAACTATAATCCCCTTTTCATATATGGGGGAGTGGGCCTGGGAAAGACCCATCTTATGCAGTCTATAGGAAATTATGCCCTGGAAAATTTTAAAGGCATAAAGGTCGTTTACATAAGCACCCAGGAGTTTATAAACGAGATAATCGATGCCATAGAGGAAGGCAAAATAAAAGATGTAAGGGAAAAATACAAAAAAGTGGATGTTCTTCTCATAGACGATATCCAGTTTCTCCAGCAGTCCGAAGCTACCCAGGAGGAATTTTTTCTTATTTTCAATGAAATGCATGATGTGGGCAAACAGATAGTTATAACTTCCGATAAGCCTCCTAAACAGTTAGTAACCCTGGAAGACCGGCTTAAGTCCCGATTTGAATGGGGCCTTACCGCGGACATAAAGACTCCTAATTTTGAGACCCGGAAGGCGATTTTTAAGAAAAAGGCGGAGGAGAAAGGCCTGAAGCTGGAGGAAAAGTTTGTCACCTATATAGCAGAAAGGCTAACCTCAAATATAAGAGAACTGGAAGGAATAATTAACCGTATCTCAGCCTACAATAAGCTTTCCGGAGACAGTATTGATTTTAAGCTGATTAAGGAAATTGTAAGCAGCGTGGGAAATGAAAGCGGCTCAGAAGATGAGAGTGAAGAAAAAAAAGAATCTCCTCCTGCGCCCCCTTCTCAAAAACAACGCGCTCCTGAACCCGACCTCCCTCATCCGCCTCCACAAACTTATTTTTCCCCTCCTCCGCAGCAGCCTCCTCCGGCCCAGATGACGCCGGGTTGTGTTTACTGCGGAAGGAATCTTGTTTTCATACCCCAGTACCGCAAGTGGTATTGCCACGGCTGCGGGCAGTATCAGGACCTCCCGGGAATGTCACATACAGCTCCGGCCCCTTTTTCCCCGGCCGCGGCGCCGCCGGGTAAAAAATGTGCTAAATGCTCGGCTCCCATGAGTTATATAAGCAGGTATGATCGCTTTTACTGCTATAACTGCAGGGAATATGATTCAGAGGCAAGAGAGAGGCAGGAAAAAGACATGGCTCCTCCTCCCCCGGAGGAAAAAAAGAAATTAAGCAGCCGTCCCGCCCGGAGATCGGGG
>JBNJFW010000063.1:0-7739 GCA_051747165.1 Elusimicrobiota bacterium
CCTCTTGAAAAAGACGAAAGCAGAAAAGGCGAGGTCAAAGAAGAAAAGTACCCCGGCAAGTTTACTTCCCGCTCAAAAATAGTCAAGAGTATTAAGGATGAGACCCAGCAGGTAAATCTTGCTGACGCGGATATAATAGTTTCCGGCGGCAGAGGCTTGGGAAAAGCTGAAAATTTTAAGCTGATAGAGGAACTTGCCGCTGCTTTAAACGGGGCGGTGGGATCTTCAAGGGCAGCGGTGGACGCCGGCTGGATTCCTTATTCACACCAGGTGGGCCAGACCGGAAGGACTGTGGCTCCGAAAATTTATATTGCAGTGGGCATATCCGGCGCCATTCAGCATCAGGTGGGTATGAATTCTTCCGACACCATTATCGCTATCAACAAGGATGAAAACGCCCCTATTTTCAATATCGCAAGTTACGGCATCGTGGGCGATTTGTTTGAAGTAGTTCCGGAACTAATAAAGAAACTTAAAAACTAGCCGGTAAAAATTTAAAAGAGGACTTTAATTATTATGTATATTATGATGAAAAGATCAACCAAGAGGGCCCTGGCTATAGCCGGGATTCTTGTTTTGGGCATAATTGTCTTTTGGGGAATACAATACAGATTTTCTGTGCCCAGTATAGGTAGGGAGTCACTTATTAACTATGTTCCCTCCCGGCTGGAAAACATGCCGGCGGCGGGCCTTGCCGGAGTCAGGAATGCGCCGGGAGTTTTCCGAAATCTTAAAAGAACAAACTTTTACCGGGCTTTTAAGGAGAGCTCACTGCCTTCCGAGGGGTTGGGCTCTGATGTCCTGGAGAAAGTAATTGCCGATACTCTGGTGGGAGAAATTGTTGCCGGCTATTATGAAAACCGGGAAGGGGAGAAAAAGCATCTTGCTATTTCATATGTTCGCGATCCGGGAGGAATAAAAGAAAAAGTTTTGGGCCACATGGCCGAAAGCGCTTCCGATGCTTTAAATTACGGCGGAGTTGAAATTAAAGAATATTCAGAAGATATATTTTATGTTTTTGACGGCGAGCTTCTTATGGCCTCGGATTCGCGTCAGCTTCTGAAGAAGTCAATAAGTCTTAAAAAAAATGAAGGTGAAGGAGAAAGCTTTATCCAGGCCATGCCGTGGATAGAAACAGTCCGGGACAAAAAGGGGGATATTTATGTGTTTTCACTCCAGCCAACTCATAGTTTTATACTCCAAAAGTTTTTAGGAGCGGATTTAGATTTAAGTTTTTCAGATGAAAAAGAAGGCTATTACCGGGAAATCTATATGGAAAAAGAAGGACTTAAAGTAAATTCCTTCACTCCTTCTGAAAAAGATGAAGCTGTTTTGGAAAGAGCGGATTCAATAAAAATTATGCCGTCTAACCTTGCTTTTATGTATGCCAGGCTTGATACCGGCCCCGCTTCTTTTATGGATTCGCTTTTTGGCGATTATGAAGAAATTGAGATTTCAAATGATTCTGTAAATGAGGGCGAGCTTTTAAAAGGAGAGATTTCTTTTGCTCTTATGCCTTCCTCTCCGGATGAAGATTTAATTCCGGGAGCCCTTATTATGGGAGAATATTCGCAGGGAGCCTTTGATAAAACAAGAAGTTTTTTAGAGGATTCTCTTAATGTAAGCTTCAAAGATGCTTCGGTGGATGGGTTTGAGTACAGTTTTGCCCGTGTTCCTCTCTTTTTTACTTCCTTTAATCTTTCCCTGGGGGTTCTGGAATCCGAGGAAAAGGAGTTTATAGTTGCGGCATCTTCCCGGGGGCTTTTAGAGCGGGTCCGGAGGATATCAGAGGGCGAATATGATAGTTTTTCCCGCAGTTCGGCCTGGATGAAAATCGAGAATTATATTCCTTCCCGCTATTGTTCAATTTACTATATTGACAGTGTTTCTGTTTCTTCTTCCCTGAAACTTATTGCGGCCCTGTTGGGCAGGGGATCTCTTGTTTCTTTTGTCTCTGCCGGCCCCTTCGGCTGGCTGTCTCCGGCGGGCGGAGCCGGTTTTAAAGAGGAAGGATACAGTAAAACTGTTTCTTATATTCCCCTGCGCGATCTGGAGTTTGAGCGCTGGATGGATATAATGGCCGAGTTTGAAGATATGCTTTTTTGATGAAGTATATTTTCTCCGCGCTTTTTTTTTTATTTTTAGTTTCCCCCCTTTATTCCTCCGGCAGAAGGTCCCCCGATGAGAAAATCAGGGTGGCCTTTTTAAAGGGAGAGCAAAGAATCCATTTAAAAAGCAGCACCGGCTTTGAGGCCCTTGATATAAACACTTCAAAAAAGGAGTATTTTGAATCGGAGACCAATTTTGTACTTACTCCCCATGATAAGGGCATAATGATAGGCCGCCGCTCAAAGAAAGGCCCGGAAATAAAGATTGTACCCGGGGATGAGAAAGATTTTTTAAGAGTGAACGGAAGAAGATATCGCGATAATGTAGTTATAATAAATAGTCCTTCCGGTCTGAAGGCAGTCAATGAAGTGGGGATAGAAAATTATCTTAAGGGTGTCGTGCCCATGGAGGTGTCTCCGCGCTGGCCGTTTGAAGCCCTCAAGGTTCAGGCCATAGCCTCCCGCACATATGCTATAAACAACAGGGGTAAGTTCGGGGAATGGGGATATGATTTATCTTCGGATATTTTTTCTCAGGTTTACGGCGGGGTTGAGGTTGAGGATCCCCGCAGCAACCGGGCCGTACGCCAGAGTCGGGGAGAGGTGATTTTTTATAAAAATCAAATGGCGCGCACATATTTTCATTCTTCATGCGGGGGACATACGGAAGATATAAGTAAAATATGGGAGTCGAATTTAACTTATCTGCAGGGAGTTTACGGTCCTTACTGCTCTGATTCACCCCGCAGGACATGGAACCTTGAACTTTCTCCTGAAAGAATACAAGCTTATTTAAATGCCGCCGGGCATGATACAGGAGAGATAGACCGCATAAATTTATTAAGCAGGACGGGCTCGGGCAGAGTGGAACAGATGGAAATTGTTCACTCCTCCGGCAGACTGAAAATTAGCGGCCATGATTTCAGAATGGCTCTTGGGCCCAATTTAATAAAAAGTGCTCTTTTTACCATATCCAAAAGCAAGGAGCCTTTTACTTTTTACGGCAGGGGATGGGGCCACGGGGTGGGAATATGCCAGTGGGGATCCAGGGAAATGGCTCTACAGGGAAAGAGCGCGGAGGAAATAATTGAATATTATATGCCCGGCGCCCGGATAAGAAAGCTTTATTGAGGCCGGATCAGGTATAATGGAAACAAATTTTAATATACCTGCCGGGAAGATTGCTTTAAAGCCCGCCAGTCCCCGGCACACCTCAAAGCTTATGCTGATTAAACTGCCTTCTCTGGAGACAGAACACCTTATATTCAGGGATATTTATGATATACTTGAAAAGGGCTGTGCTGTTGCGGTAAATGATTCAAAGGTCATTAATGCCCGTCTTAAGGGGAAAAAGTCCACCGGAGGCAGGGCAGAGTTTCTGCTCTTAAGTTTTAAAGACGGCCTGTGGGAGGCCCTGGGGAAACCGGCTTCCAGGATTAAGGAAAAATCTGTTATTCAAATAAACTCTCCGCGGGGAAAAAACACAGAAGTAAGAATAGAGAAAAAAAAAGAGGGGGGGCGTTTTCTTTTGTCCGCGCCGGAAAATATTCTTGATTTCGGTCATGTGCCTCTTCCTCCGTATATAGTTTCAAAGCGCCCCGGGGTGCCGGAAGATGAGGAGGATTACCGGAGCGTTTTTTCAGAATATCCGGGTTCGGTGGCTTCGGCAACTGCTTCTTTGCATTTCAGCAGGGAGCTTAAGAACTCTCTTATTCAAAAGGGGGTAAGTTTTGTTCCCTTGACTCTGCATGTGGGCCCGGGCACGTTTATGGGGGAGTACAGGGAACCTTCCCGGGAAGAATATAAACTGAGTCCGGATTCGGCAGATAAAATAGAGAATGCTTCCCGCCTTCTTGTCTGCGGCACAACATCGATGAGAGTTCTGGAAAGCTGTTTTCATAAGGGAAAGCTCAGGCCCTCGGAGGGCTCAACCGGCCTTTATATTAAACCCGGATATAAATTTAAGAAAAGGGATATGTTTTTAACTAATTTTCATCTTCCCCAGACACCTTTAATAGACCTTGTGTCCGCTTATATAGATGAAAAGCTGCCCGGAGAGGGGAGAAAGGTTTTAAAGCATATTTACTGCCGGGCAGCAGAGAAAGACTACCGATTTCTTTCTTACGGAGACGCCATGCTTTTTACCAATGAAAAAAATGAGCACTAATTTTAAGATTAAAGCTTTATCCAAAAAAAGCCGGGCCCGGGCGGGGGAGTTCGATACCCCTCACGGTAAGGTTTCAACCCCGGTTTTTATGGCGGTGGGGACACAGGGGACGGTTAAAGCCCTTACTCCCGCTATGCTTAAAGAAATCGGATGCGGGGTGGTGCTCTCTAATAATTTTTATCTTACACTGAGCCCCGGGATGGAAATTATGAAAAAGGCCGGCGGTATCCATAAATTTATGGGATGGAAAGGCCCGATGCTCACCGATTCGGGAGGTTATCAGGTTTTCAGTCTTTCGGATATAGCCGATATCTCAAAAGAGGGGGTGTGTTTTCGTTCCCCTCTTAACGGGGATAAGATATTTTTTTCTCCGGAGAAGGCAATTCTTAACCAGAGCATTATAGGAGCGGATATAATAATGAATCTGGATGAATGCATAGCCTATCCCCACAGCGAGGCTCAGGCTTTTTCTTCAGTAGAGAGAACTATTATATGGGCTGAAAAATGCATGAAAAAATTCAAAGAGCTTAAAAGAAAGTCTCTCAGCACCTCGGAAAAACAGATGCTTTTTGGAATAGTCCAGGGGGCTTCGTTTAAGCATCTTAGAAAAGAATGCGCCGAAGAGCTGGTGAAAATGGGTTTTGACGGATATGCCATAGGAGGGGTCAGCGTGGGGGAACCCCGCAGGCAGGTAAGCGAGATTGTCCGTTTTACCGCTCCCCTGCTGCCCGAGGAGAAACCCAGGTATGTTATGGGGATAGGCAGTCCTACGGATATTGTAAGCGCCGTAGAGTCGGGAACCGATATGTTTGACTGCGTTATACCCACCCGTCACGGCAGAAACGGCTGGCTTTATACATCAGAGGGCAGAATTGTTATCAGGAATGCCCCCTACAAGGATGATTTTTCTCCTCCCGACCCGGAATGCTCCTGTTATACCTGCAGAAATTTTACCCGGGCTTATCTGCATCATTTAATGCGCAGAAAGGAAATTTTGGGCATGATTTTAAATTCTTTACATAATTTGTTTTTTATGGTAGAATTGACCTCAAAGATTAGAAAGTCAATAATCAAAGGGGGCTTTGAAGAAATCAAAGGAAAAATCCATGAAAAATACAACCATGAATGAGGAAGAAGAACTAAAGTGCATGTATCTCCGGCTCAAGGAGATGGCGGCGCGCCTTGTTGAGATTGAGGAAATGTATCCTCACGCAAAAGAGTTTAAAGAGGTTATAAATAAAGCTATTATAGAAATGGAAGACGCTTCACACCTTATAGACAATGAGGTCAAGACACTCAGAGCCTTGAATTGGGCGAAATCTCTGAGATTGAGCAAAAGAAAAATGCCCGCGGAAAAAAACATGGAGGAAAGTATATGATAGGCACAGCTTACGCAATGGGACAGGCTCCCCAGGGGGGATCCGGCGGCAGTGTACTGGGAGGGTTGCTACCGCTTATTTTTATATTTGTTATTTTTTATTTTCTTTTAATAAGACCCCAGAAAAAGCAGATGCAGAAGCATAAAGAAATGATAAACAGTTTAAAAAAGAACGACGAAGTCATTACCTCCGGAGGAATACACGGAAAGATAACTTCTCTTAAAGGAAAGAACCTGGAGCTGCAAATAGCCAAGGGGGTCAAGATCCTTGTTTCAAAGGATTCGGTCTCCGCAAAAAAGAAGGATGAAATGCTGCAGCAGCAGCAACAGCAGAAATAAAATGAGTAAAGCTCTTCAGTGGAAAATAACTTTTATTCTTGTTGCTTTAGTGGCCTCAATCTGGTCCCTTTATCCCACTTATCGCTGGTATTCAATGCCGCAGGAGCGACAGGAAGAAATGAGAGAGAAACAGGACCCTATACTGGATCGGGTTTTAAACCTCGGCCTGGACCTGCAGGGTGGGATGCACCTTACCCTGGAAGCTCGCATTGACCAGGCTCCTGATGACATATCTCCCCGGGAAGCGGTTGACAGGGCCCTGGAGATAATAAGAAACAGAGTTGACCAGTTCGGGGTGGCCGAGCCGCACATAGTCCGCCGGGGAGAAAGATGGATAGATGTTCAGCTCCCCGGGGTTGCCGAAACTGAGAGAGCTATTGAGCTTGTGGGCCGCACGGCAAGGCTTGAGTTTCACCTGGTGAGCGAAGAATCGCCTCCCATGGAGGATGAGGAAGTTCCCGAGGGATATATGGTTCTTGAAGGCAGGGATGGTTCCAGGTATATGGTTGGAGAAGAACCCGATTTAACCGGCGCTTCGCTTCGGGATGCAGGAGTTAGCACCGGAGGCGATTTCGGTCAGCCTCATGTTACTTTCCGGCTGGACAGCGAAGGCGGAAGAACTTTTGAAAGGCTTACTGAGGCCAATATCGACAGGCAGCTGGCCATAGTCCTGGATGACGTTGTTCAGTCCGCTCCGGTTATAAGATCACGGATTCCCGGGGGGAGCGGGATTATCGAGGGAGGATTTACCCTGCAGGACGCCCGCGATCTGGCCATGCTTTTAAGGGCAGGTGCTCTTCCTGTTCCGGTTGATATTATTGAAAACAGGACAATAGGCCCGGCGCTGGGCGCCCAGTCCATCCGGGCGGGAGTTACGGCACTTATTGCAGGTTTTATTCTGGTTCTTGTTTTCATGTTTATATATTACAAATCTTCCGGGCTTATCGCCAATCTGGCTTTGCTCCTTAATATACTTATTCTGCTGGGGGTTATGGCCCTTCCCGGGCTGGCTTTTACCCTTACCCTTCCGGGCATAGCGGGAATTGTGCTTATTACCGGTATGGCCGTTGATGCCAATGTGCTGATTTTTGAAAGAATCAGGGAAGAGCTGTTATCCGGAAAGACGTCCCGGGTAGCTGTAGACGCCGGTTATAAGAAAGCCACTTCCACCATACTTGATGCCAATATAACTACTCTTGTGGCTGCGGCTTTTCTTTTTCAGTTCGGAACGGGGCCCATACAGGGATTTGCCGTAACTTTGTTTATCGGCATTTCAGCCAGCATGTTTACCGCACTGGTGGTTACCAAGACGGTTTTTGATATTATTTCTAAAGGAAAAAATATAAAGGAATTAAAAATATGAGATTTTTGCGTAATACTTCTATAAAATTCTTAAAGTTAAGGGGTGTGTTTTTTTTCATATCAACTGCCCTTGTTGTGATTTCACTTCTTCTCATATTCGGCAAAAAGCCGAACTGGGGGATAGATTTCACCGGTGGGACTCTTGTTCATGCAAGTTTTGATAAACTGCCCACGGATATTGAAATAAGGGAGACACTGTCTTCTGCCGGATATGAAAACGCCGGGGTGCAGAGGTTTCGGGATGCGGCAGCCGTCATAATCCGGCTGGCAACTATGGAAGAAGAAAATGTGGCTAGAGGAGTGGAAAATGCCCTTATGGAATCCTTTCCGCAGTTAAACCCCGAGATACTCAGGACGGAGATGGTAGGCCCGGCGGTGGGCGATT
>JBNJFW010000064.1:0-7711 GCA_051747165.1 Elusimicrobiota bacterium
CTTCTAAATGTTTGTAAGGAATCCTGCTTTTTATTAAATCCTTCTGGTCTTTGTACGGAGTTATTATGCCTATATCCCCGGTTTTAAGGCCCGCTTCTACATATTCAGATGCAAAAGCTGCCGCCAGATTTGCTTCTTTTGGATTTTCCTTAGAAGTGGAACCCGATCTAATCCGTTCCGGCATTTTTCCTTCCGTATCCACTAAAGCAACTAAAAACCAGGGATCGAGTATATGTTTAAATTCCTTCTTTATTTTTTTTATTTCCATTAACCCGGCCAAATTATGCTTTTTTACCGAATCGTCTGCAATTAGTTTAGAGTTGTAAAATTCCTCAGAAGAAAAACGCATTATCTTTTCATGCATTCTGTACTGAACTCTTAATAAACTTTTTATTTCCTCTCCGTGCAAAGCTATCAGTCTCTCAAACATAGTATCAGCCAAACCTTCATATCCGGCTTTTTTATTTAAAATAGTGGGGGGAAGCTGCTTGTGGTCTCCGGCCATAATAAGCTTTTCCGCTTTAACTGCAGGAATCAAACAGGACGGCTCACTTGCCTGAGTAGCTTCATCTATAACGCAAATTTCAAAATCTTTATCCACCAGTGCTTGAGAGGCGGAAGCTGAATTAGTGGCGCAAACAACTTCGGCTTCATCAATCACCTCCTCTACAGCTTTTTGCTCCAGCTTGTTTATGCCTTTAAAAAAACTATCTATTTTTTCTTTTATCTTAAGGAAACCAGCCATCTCCTTCATTTTAAGGGGAGAAATCCCTCTTTTGCCTTTGCTTTTTCCGGCCAGGCTTTTTATAGCCCTATTGCTAAGTCCTCTCCTCCAGCGGGGCCCCGGATAAGTATATTCTTCCTGCTTTTCTTTTAATTCCAGTGCTTTTTTTCTAAGTTCCCGCGCTTTCTTATAATTTGAATTACTTTCCAGTATATAATCCAAAGTATGCTCTCGAAGAACAGGCGTAACTCTGGCCGGGTGACCTACCCTCACCGCTTTCAATTAAATTATCAACAGCAAGATTTGAGTCTGCGCAAACCAATATCCTTTTTTTTCTTTTTGCTTCCTGTTCGATTATCTCCACGCAAGTGACTGTCTTTCCTGTTCCCGGAGGCCCGTGCAACAGATGCAATCTTTTGCTTTTCAGAGCCTTAGTAACCGCCTCTTTTTGACTTCTATTTAATTCTTTATTGCAAAAATCAATTTTATCAATAGATTTACAAGCTCTTTTTTTTGAATTTAAAATTACTTCCGCCAGCTTCCGCTTTTTTCCTTTTAAATATTTCATTTTTTCAAGAGCTTCCAGCATTCTCTGATAGCTTATGTCATTGACATAAAGGTCAACGCGTACCCTGTCGTATATCCATGCCGGGGGACGTTCATCAAACACCCCGGTTAAAGAATAATTTGTTTTTTCAGCCACCGTTGCACAGGGATTATTATCAGACAGAGTTTTCTTTTTACTTATTTGAATCAGGTCCCCAACACTTATCTCAGTTTCCGGGAGTCCGTTCTTCCTGATTAATTTAACTAAAAATCTACCTCCCAGACCGGTACCTTTGTCTCTGGCAAAGGCATTTAAAACAGCCCTCCCCTTATTCTCTCTTTCCTTTCCGCTGAGCTCCCTCATTTCTTTTTCGTGCCTGTTCATCTCTTCGCGCCTCTCCAGCTCTACAAGCCTGCTGAAATGCTCTATATAATCTTTCACTTTATATGCGGGCCGGTTTATTAATTCGGGGTTTCCGGGCTTAACTATATTAAGATTTTTATTTTCGTTCATAAAATTCTCCTAAATATCATTGCAAAATATTTTTTTAGGCAGAGGCAAAAATACTGTTTTTGGTATGATAAATTATGGCTTATTGTAAAAAATAAAAGCGCTGTAATGCAAACAGCACTTTTTATCTCCCGGTGGGAATGTGTTTAAGTCCTTGAATACGACTTCATTTGCTTAACTATAGCCTGCAAGCCGTTGGCGCGCACAGGTGAAAGATGAGCTTGAAGTCCTGTTTCTTTAATGAAATACAGGTCTGCATTATTAATTTCCTTGCGGGGTTGGTTGTTCATAACCCTAAGAAGCAAAGATAAAATGCCTCTTGTTATCAAGGCTTCGCTGTCTGCGTAAAAATTAACTACGTCCTTTTCACATTCAGCTTTAAGCCAGACTTTAGACTGACAGCCATTTAGCAGGTTTTCTTCATTTTTAAACCTACTATCCATAGGCTTAAGTTTGCGGCCTGCCGCAATAAGGTATTCATATTTATCCATCCAGTCCTTAAAATCAGACATTTCTTTAATAATCTCATCCTGGATATCATTTATGGACATCTTAATTATCCTGCAGCATTAACTGCGCCTTTTTTATTCCTTCTATAAGTTTGTCCACATCCTGTTTTGTATTGTAAAGGGCCAAACTGGCTCGCACAGCTCCGGGAATATTGTAGTTTTTCATTACCGGTTCGGCGCAATGCGTACCCGCGCGCACGGCTATGCCCAGCTTATCCAGCACCACAGCTGTATCTTCGGGATGAGTGTTATTTAAGTTAAAAGAGATAACCCCGCATCTCTCTTCAGGGTCCCCGTAAATTGTAATACCGTCTATCTGCGTGAGCTGTTCAGAGGTGTATTTCAATAATTCAAATTCATGGGCCGCAATTTCTTCCATCCCGATTCTTTCTATATATTCTATTGCAGCTTTTAAACTCAGCGCACCGGCAATATTGCCTGTTCCGGCTTCAAATTTCAGCGGAGCCTTCTGGTATGAGCTTTTATCAAGGCTTACAGAGGCTACCATTCCTCCTCCGCTTTGATAGGGCGGCATGGCCTCCAGCCACTTTTTCTTTGCGTACAGGACTCCTATCCCGGTTGCGGCGTACATTTTATGTCCGGAAAAAGCAAAAAAATCACAGTCCATTTCCTGCATATCCACGGATATATGCTGGGGGGATTGCGCTCCGTCCACAAGTACGGGAATATTCTCTTTGTGGGCTGTTTCAATTATATTTTTTACCGGATTAACACAACCAAGCACACTGGAGACATGGCACAGGGTTATAAGTTTGGTTTTCTTTGTAATAAGATTTTTTAACTCCTCTGTTCTCAGCCGGCCTTTCCGGTCAAAAGAAAGAAATTTAAGAACCGCTCCTTTGTCTTCACAAAGTATCTGCCAGGGGACAATATTTGAATGGTGTTCCATTTCCGTAGTAATTATTTCATCGCCTTTTTGTATAAAAGCCCTGCCGAAAGAGCTTGCAACAAGGTTTATAGACTCAGTGGTGCCTTTAGTAAATACAATTTCTCCGAAGCGGGGGGCATTGATAAAGCTTTTTACTTTTTCCCGAGCCTTTTCATAAGCAATGCTTGCCTCCGCGCTTAAATAATGCGTACCCCTGTGAACATTGCTGTTTATGGTAGAGTAAAATTCAACTGTCTTATCCAACACAGCCGAGGGTTTATGGGTTGTAGCCGCGTTATCAAGGTAAACTAAATCTTTTCCGTAAACCTTCTGATTTAGAGCGGGAAAATCAGCCCGTATTGAATTTATGTCCATGCCAATTGAGCTTTTCATTTTTTATAAAACTGCACCAGGGAAAACCACTTGTTTTTATCATAAAAAATATCTTCTGCCTTCAGCCCTGCATATTCTGCCATTCCGTAAATATCTTTTTCTGAAAACTTATGCGAATTTTCAGTGTGAATGGTTTCGTTTTTTTCAATAAATATTTTTTCTTTTAAAAGGGGAGAGCTTACTACCATATCTCTTTTTGCCTGCAGGTGCATTTCTATCCGGGAATGTTTTTTATTGTAAAAAGCCAGGTGTCTGAAAGATTCCGGGTCAAAATCAGTGCCGGCAATTTTGTTTACAACCTTTAAAATATTTAAGTTGAAGTTTGCAGTCACATTACTGCTGTCATTATATGCCTTTTCAATTATTTCTATGTCTTTAACCATATCCAGACCTATAAAAAGCATATCCCCAGGCTCCATGAACTTTCCAAGGTTTAAAATAAAATTTCTTGCTTTTTTCCGTGTAAAATTACCTAAAGTGCTCCCAAAAAAACATATTATTTTATTTTTTCCTTTAGGTATCGCATCAAGCTGGTTGATAAAATCAGCAACCAGGGCATGAATATTTAATCCGGGGAAACTGTTTAAAAGCTTATCTGCTGATTCCTTAATAGCCGCATAGCTGACATCCACCGGTATATAGCGAAGGCTTTCCATATAACCCGGAGGTACTGCGTCAAGTAAAATAGATATTTTTGAATAATCGCCACTTCCTATTTCAATAATATCAGCATTTCTGAATTTCTGTCTGTTTTTAAAAGCCGCCTGTCTGATTAAATTTTTTTCTGTCCTGGTAAGATAATATTCCGGGAGACCGGTGATTTGTTCAAATAGTTTTGACCCTTTTTCATCGTAAAAAAACATGCTTGAAATGCTTTTTTTACTATTTTCAAGCCCGGCAAGAACAGAGTCTATATACTCTCCCCGGCCCCTTTTTTTCAGGCAGTTCTCTATTTTAACACAGCTATCTGAATACTGGTTTTCTGCAGTAAAATTTACCAAACTATTCTAAACTCCTTTAACCGGGAAGCCCCGTTTCATAGGGGTTAGAACTGTCCGAACTCCACTGATACCAGCCGCCGTCAAATACAGATATGTCATCCCAGCCTATGATATAAGCATTGAAAAAAGCTTCGCTGGCGCGCCAGCCCGTACCGCAGTAAAAAGAATTGTGCTTATCCCCGGTTATTCCTGCCTCTTTCCATATTTTCTTTATTTCATTATACTCCCGGGTAGTATGATCAAGATTGCGATAGTTTTCCATATGATAGGCATCGCTGCCGCAGTTTCCGAAAACAGCTCCGGGAATCCGGCCTTTTTTCTCTATGTAGTTATAGCCGCTTACCTCGCCTGTAAATTCACTCCAACTGCGAACACTTACCAGGTTTTTCTTATCGGATTTTAAAATTTTTTTTGCTTCATCAATATCCACAGCCAGCTCCGGGTGCGCAGGAATAACTGCACCGAAATCCTCAATTGGAACCGGGAAAGTATCATCTGTTTTAATTTCAAAATTACTGTCCAGCCAGGACTGCATACCCCCGTTAAGTATCCTTACGTCTTTCACTCCCGCGTACATCATTATGAAAGCGCAGCGCATAGCTCCCAGGTGACCGGCGCTGCTGCCTGGAAAAGGGTCCTTATTTTCAGGGTAGTCAAATTTACCGTAAAGAATAACAGTTGTATCGCAGCTGATGCCCATATTCTCCAAGGTCCGCCTCAGTTCTTTTGGAGAGCGGCGATTCCAGGTATCCGGAGACTCTAATGTGTTTGTATCAAGAGCTAAGGCTCCGGGGATGTGTCCCTGCTCATATATCCCCCTGTTGCGGTAATGGGCATGGCATATAACAAAGCTGTCGTTATCATAAAACGGGGCTGTACCCTTATCCATAAGAGATTTAAGCCAGCCGGCAGATACAAGCTGCCTGTATCGGGGAAGTTTTTCCATGGGCAAATTTAAATCAGCCGTCCATTCGTTTATAAAGTAAGGATATATTTTAACATCCGGATATCCGGCCTTTATAAACTGCCCCGCCACTTTTTCCGCCTTACTGCTTTCCTCCCCGTATATTATCACCGGTCTATCCTCAGCTATACCTTTAGAACGCACTATTTCAATCCAGTCAATATAATTAATCCACTTAAAGGGCAGGCTTCTGGCATTCTTAATATGGCCTCCTCTCCGCTCGCCATAAAATTGCCAGCCGTTATATGAATCCGGGCCGCGGATATCGATAAGCTGAACTTCGTCCCGGCCTATTTGACGGGCCAATTCTTCTGTGGAAATAGTTTTAATTTTTTTATTTATCATTTTTTTAAATATTAAACGCGGATACCTTTTAGATTGTTAATAATATCTTTTAAGAAACAGCAGGTCAAGTTCAATATATTGCTGCCTTGGCGATAGAGGAAAACTACCGGCAGTTTTTAGGGGCTGAAAAGAAACTTAAAAAAAACCCCGCTCCGGCAACTAATAACGGAGCGGGGTTTCAGCTTGAGTTTGAGAAGTTTTACCAGGCGTATCCGAAATCCGCGCTTAACCTGCTTAAACCAGCTCCGCTGATGGGAGTAGTCTCTCCGGCGATCTCTATTTCTCCGGCGGTATAACCGGCGCCGATTGCCAAACCCAGAGTAATTCCTCCGGACCATACCCACCTGTATCCAAGGTGCCCTCCGAGAGTGAAAAATGTGCCGGAATCTTCTTGACCCAGATGTTCCGCCGTGACCCCCATTATTCCTACCGAAGGTCCGATAAAGAAGCCGCTTAACGCTTCTTCTGCAGGATAAAAACTATAAGTTCCTCCTACTCCGGATACAGACATCTCCCAATCGCTAACACTAATGCTCCTAAAGTGCCCGTTTATCCCTAATGACGAACTTCTGCTGGTAGCAAATTCATAGTTGGCATTAACTGAGCCTGCAAGAAGGCTTAGAACATTTGTGGTAAGCGCGCTTTTTTCTTGAGCGGCGAAACCCCTGGAGGCAAAAACCAACAATAACACAACAACAAAACTTAGCTTTTTCATAGACAGCTCCCATTTTATTCCGTGAGGTCAAAAGCCCCACACTAAACCATTTATATTTTATTATAATGAAAGAAAAAGTCAACTTCGCTTAAAAGAAGATTCAAATATGCTTAAGATCTCGTCCTTTGCCTGAATCAATTACATCCGCAAGCTCGGAGGGATAGGGATTAAAATAAGTCTGCTCCTTAAGATAGTCTATGTTGAATCTTATTATATATGAGAGAATAACCGCTCTTAAAGCGCTTAAAGGGACTTTATTGTTTCTGTAATCTGTTTTAAGTTCATTAATGTACTTTTTTTCGGATTTTTTTATGTCTTTTGAAAAATACCCGGCTGCATGTTCCATAACATTTATATGGGCGTTATGGGAGGGCCTGGTTTTAAAAGAGTCATGCAGAAGCTCTTCATATTCATTTAATGTGTTTTTTAATCCTTTTTTCTTCTGCTCAGCTATTAATCTTCCCATTTTTCTCATGTTTTCCTGGTGGTAGGCAAGAAGAAGAAGCTTGTTTGCCGAATGAAAAGAGATAAGATCTCTTGCTGAAACTGTTTTTTTAAATTGATAAAAGCGGGCAAAGGCGAAAAGTTTCAAAAGAAAGTGTTCCCTTATTGAAAAGTTGGTGAGCCTGGTTTCCGTTTCCGCCGGATAATGGGGAAACTGACTTAGTACTTCCCGGCCGAAAAGCCCGGGACCTTTTCCGTAAACCGAGCCCTTCTCCATTGAAGAATAATATTTTGTGGCAGACATCCCGCAGGAAGGAGACTTGTATTTAAGTATAAAACCGTGGACTTCGTCCAGGCCCTGCAGAAATTCACGGGCAAACTCTTCCATCTTATCCGTCCAGTCTATATTATTCTCAGACTGAATAAATCTTAAGCTATCTTTTTTTTTCACCAGTCTCAGGGGATTTCTGGGCACCGGAAGGCCTATATCCACTTCCGGACAAACTGTAATTATCCGGCAGAACTTACTTAGTTTTTCTATATAAGGGGCGGGAATTGTCTCCCCGTTGTAGCGGCACCGGGCAAAACCCAGGCACTTGCTGCATAATATAGTTGGCTTAACTTCAAGCATTTTCAAGGATCTTTTTGGGGTCAAAAGACGGTTTTTTAT
>JBNJFW010000065.1:0-7705 GCA_051747165.1 Elusimicrobiota bacterium
AAGGGGAATTTAATGTGAAAAAGGTGTAAAATCCTAAATAGCTTTTTACGGTTTAATATGTGAGGATATTATTTTTTGCGGGATTGCTTATTTTTACATGGCGCTGTGCAGGGACACCAGAGCGTTCATGTCAAAAGAGCTTATACTTCTTTCTCTTCCAAAAAGGGCTCTTATTACAAAGCCTCTAAAAGTCTGCCTTCTTCCTCCCCCTATGATATAATAGGGCATCATTACTGAAATCATGTCCGAGAGGGCGGTAATTATAGTGCCTATAAAGCCAACCTCTGTTTTTATTAACTTTATATCCCCCTCCACTGCTGCCATGCCTTCGGGACCGGCAGGTATTATCCTGTATTCTCCCAAAATGGACCTGTAGTTATTAACATGCTTCCTTATTATATCCTGCTCCCGGGGTTTGGGTGAATATTGATTAAGTAGATTATTTAAAACATCCCTTCTTAAAGAGCTCTCCGCTAAGGACTTTAATACTGCCGGCCCTTTATAATCAATTATACTCCGCCTGATATGCAGTTCTATCATAAGGCCTAAAATTTCCTTATGGTCATAATCCATATGAATTAAATAGGAAAAGTAAAAGTCTTCCCCTATTTCATAGGCCAGGGCGGCTTTGAGTTTCCCTTCTTCAATTGCGCCTGCTTGGGCTATGGCCGTAAGGAATTTAATAAGATTTATTATATGGTAGGGCAACTCATATCCTTTTGACTTTTCTGCTATCTCTTTCAGGTTTGTTTTTTCAAGGGCTTCCATAGCTGCATTAAACTCTTGTTCACTTAATGAGTGATTGCCCTCCAGTAAGCTTTTCTGGAGAGCATTTAAATATTTATGCGGCATACCGGATTTAATTCCTGATATTTCCATAGGGGTCTCAGGTTTAACTGCATTTTCCTCCCAGATATAAATATAATCCCCTGTTATTGTACTGGGCTTTTGGTTCTCATATGTTATTACTGCCACCCCTTTACTGCTAACAGCCATTGCGCTGCGTTTATCATATCTTGTCTTTAGATTATAGTTTACATTAGAGACATTAAGCTTTTTTGCCAGTAAGTCGGCCGAAAGCTTATTGTTTAAACCAAAAGAATCGCTGTATCCATGGGCAAAAACATGTATATCTTCGGCGTTATAGATTTCTCTTAATTTCTTTATTGCCGCAGCGCTTTGGATTATAGGGAGCTCGTTGTCATATCCCGGATTAGCGTGAATTAGGGCTATAAAGGTTTTTCCGGTATTGCCGTCTGTTCCTTTTATGGCAAAGCCCACACATGAGTAAAAATCCCTTGAAGCCACGATTTCATTTTCCTTTAAAAGCGCTACTCCTAATTGTTCTTCTTCTACCTGATGATATATCAAACCATCTAGCAAGGCACTTTTGCCCTGTACAGAAGCCGGTGATATTTCCTTTGGGTTTTCGCCCAGGTAATATAGTGTGTAATCGGGGGTGGGCTCTATAGGTGCTGAGTTTTCAAAATTTTTTACAAAGTTTATTCCGGCGGAGCGTATTTTTTCTTCCGGGGCCTTAAATAAATTTTTATCTTCTATTTTTTGCAAATTTCTCAATTCATCGTATATTTTAAGCACTCCTGCAAAACTGAAGGGTTCCGCAAAAAAAACTCTTATAAATCCGCTTCCCCGTAGCCAGAATATTTCATGAGTAATCAGCCTTGCCAGCTCTATTCTGCGTAAAAAATTAAAAAGCTTGGATTCAGAAGAAGCAAACAGAAAGGACTTAAATGTAACATCTTTGCCTTTGGTTTCCGAATGGCGATGCCATTTCAAAGGCCCGGTTTTTCTTTGCGTATCAAGATACATATCCGCTCCTTTTTCCGCCATTATTTCATTTACACTCGTTTTAAGACTCTCATCTATGCTGAATGTTTCCGGAGCAAGAAACCGGACAGTTATGGCAGATAAAAGCATTAAGCCATATGCAAAAGCCATGAACCCAGCAGTTAAAGAAAAAAACAGGGGCAGAACAGTTATTTCAAAGAGGACGACAAAGGCTGAGGCGCTTATAATCAATTCGGCAAGGTTATACAGAAGAGAATAAGGCTTGCCTTTTTTTTCATCCAAAGCAAAAACACTTGGAAAGACATCGCTTATTATACCCTGTAACTCCAAGTCTGAATCTATCATATCTGCAAATTCATCTTTAACATCCCTTATTGAAAGCCCGGGAAAGGCAGCGGCAACTGTTTCTGGTCCTTGCTCCCCATTTGTTCCTTCAGGATAACCCGCCAGGAGCATTTCAAGTGCCTTTTGTTTTTCAGGGCTTAAGCGGGCTGTTAAATTTGAAAGCATTCTTCTTAATTCTTTTTGATCTATTGTATGCTGTATATCATCAGTTTCTCCAAGAATTTCCTCCAGCACCTTGGGATCTTTAGATATTGAATGAGGATCCCCGATTAACCAGGCCCGGAGTGAGCCAAAACGAGCATAACCGAAAAATTTTAATATAAAATAATACATATCGGTGTATTTAGCAATCAACTGTTCTTTAGTTGTATTTGCGGGCATTTGCGTTATATCTATGTAAATACGGTCAAAGTCTAATTCTACTATCTTCTTAGCCATCTCCCATCGTTTTTCATTATCCAGGGGAAAAAGCTTTTTAATTATATAACTGATAAAATGTTCGGAAAAGTCGTATTTGTTTTCTTTTTCAATGTATTCCTTTAATTCAAATAAACTGTTAATTTTTTCTTTAAGATTAGGTGTCCCCAAAATACTGTCGATAATAAAAGGAGTCGTAAATCCAAGTTCTTTTAAATTTTTTATGAATCCTTCAATTTCCGCGGGCTTATAGGGGGTACGCAAAATAAGTGCAATTTCCGAACCCTTAAAAATATTGTTTTCATTTAAAAATGCTATGAGTCTTTCAATTTCCTCAGGCTCGCGGTAAATTCCGAATCCAGATTTAATATAGCGGTATTCCTTTTTATATCCCCTTATGAGAGATTTTAAAGAATCAAAATCCCGGCGAAAATATTTTAATATAACTTCGCTTAAACGGCCGTATCTGTTTATAAATTCTTCTTTACCCGCATCCTCGGGCATTTGACTTATTCCTTCATATATGCGGTTGAAATCTAAATTACGTATCTGATCTATTAATTTCTTTCCTTCCTTAGGGCCGGATAAGGCAAATATTTTTACAAGATGATCGCTAAAGTCAGTGAAGTAAAAGTCTTTTTTTCTTCCGGATAGAATATATTCTCTTATATCATACAGACTGTTAATTTGATCTTCAGTTAGAGCTTCAGATAATATATCCGCAATTTCATTAATATCGCTAAGCCCGAATTCTTTTAGTTTTAGCAGTCTTTCAATAATTTCGGATTTATCAAAAGGAGTTTCCAAAATAGAAAAAATATGCTCTTTTTTGGTTATGCCTTGATGAGCCAAGAATTCAACTAAACTTTTAATTTCACTTTCACTTCTCGGTGTTCTTGAAATTCTTAATATATCTTCTTCTTCAGTTATTTCGTATTGCTCCAGCAATGCAAGCAGCTGCGGGCCTAAGAATTCCTGCCTGTAAGGGGGGCGAGCCGGGCGGATATTGATATGGCCGCTTATCAAATTTTCCAGCGAATGAGGGTCGCTGCCGAATAAAGCCATCTGAAATAAAGATAAATCAACTTCCCGCCAGGACACATCCTTTAAATTTTCTTCTCCTTTTAACCTGTATAAATAAAAAAGCTCGGGATTAAAAAAGCGGTTAAAACGAATAAAAGAAAAGATATTTTCTTTTTCTCTTATTAACTCATCGGCTTTCATAATACCTTTTTCTATTCCCTTTAATACTCCCTGCATGACCTCAAAAGCAAGGTACCCTTCCCTTCCAACTACTGACCTTGCAAATAATATGAATTCGATATAATCTATATTTGCTTTTTTTATTGTATTTGGGGCCTTTTTTAGCAGAAGATTGATAATTTTTCCCGGTTCATCGGCTTTAAATATATATTCGATAGTTGAAATAATATTTTTCCAATCCTCCGGTGAATAAACTTCGCCAGCAGATTTTTTCAGGGATATAAGGTCTTCAAAAATACTGTAGGTTTCTTTTTTCCCTAAATTTTCTTCCGCAATTATGTATAAATCACTAAAAGGAGTATACCCGTATTGTTTTATAAATTCTTTAAAGTTTTCCTCCAGCTGCTCAATATTTATCTTTCGCTCCAGATAGCTTTGGACCAGCAGATATTCATCCTCATCTACATCCGGTTTAAGAGTTTGTATAGGAGAAACTGCTGCTTTATGCTTTTTAAAAACGGGACTAATTAAAATATCCCTTATCCTGCCCGGAGACTGAGGCGTTGTTTTAATAATATGGTTTTCTTCCGCTTTTTCTTTACTCCCGTATTTGTCTGGATATATGTATCTTTTGTACCTAAGCAGTAATGCCTCTATAAAGTCGCCAAACTCCAGGCTGGCAGTTTCTTGAACTACATTTATGGCGCTTTTAAATAAATCAGTCCACACAACTGTATAATTCGCATTCTTCATTCCCTTAATCATCCAGTGCATCTGAGCGGAGGCAACTTCATTCGGCTCTCCGCTCATATTAAAAAACGGTTCCCTTTCTTTTGCGTATCGCCGGTAATCATTTTCTTTAAGGGACTCCTCAACCCATTCTTCCCAGCCCATTTCTTCCAGAAGGGCAAACCAGCTCAGATTTGTTATAAATTCATTTATAGCAGGGCGGTAGCTGTCAAACTGAATTTCGCCTGCTGTTTTTTTTGCCAGCAACCCGGCCAGTAGTTCCCGGGATTTAAAATTTTTAACGGTTGGCACTGATATTTGAAAAGTACTCACAGGGACTTCGGGATTTTCCTCGAAGCCGGCATTTTCCATAATATCAGAACTCAATTTATTATACTCTTCTTTATTTAAAAACAGATATGAATTGTTAATAATAAACAAAACGGCAAGTAAATATTTTTTCAGTTCAATATCTCTTTGGGGATCAGTTAAAAGATCTTCTATACTACGCATATCCTTTAATATTCTTTTTGCTTCATTTAAATACTGGGGTGAAGAAGTGTTACGTATGGTTTTAAAATCAATAAGCCAGTGGGGAATATCCCAATTTTCTTCTATTAACCCTGCTGCAGTTTGAGAGCCATGATTTGATTCATTTATTAAAGCCCGACCGGCTCTAACTCTTAATCTCTCATTATTTGATTTTTTTATGGTTTCCGCCAACCCGGGCATAAGTTCTTCTTTAAGGCTAATTGTAAACTCTCTTTCGCTAATATCTTCAACCTTTAAGGCATCAAATACATCCATTCTTAAATTGTATGCTTCTTCGGTATCTTTTAAGTCCGTAAAAATTTCACTTAAGACTTTACCGGCGGCAGGCCTCTCCTGCAGGGCAGCGTTTAACAGCGCGGAAATTATGGCTTTTTTGCTGAATAAACAATTCGTTTTATGAAAAATTGTTTTAAATTCAAAAACAAGTTCGTCTATTGCCTCTGCCGCGGCGGGGTTGCCCTGTAAAAAAGCTCTTTCAAGCTCCACAATGGCATTTCCCTGCAAAGAATTATTGTCCAGTATTAAAATTATATTTTTCAGGTTTTCCGCCGCATGGCTATTATCCGCGCCGGGCATGCTTTCTTTTAATTCAATCAGTTCATCTTCTCTTAAATCCCCGCTTATTTCATCGATAAGCTCTTGCAGCCGCTTTTCCTCTACCTGCGACTCTTCCATGGCCAGCTTTCCCAGTGTTCTTATTATAATCCTGCCTATCCGGATATCTTCTTGACTATCTTTTAAATCAATAAATATATCCTTTAAATTTTCAGCACTAAAACGGACCCGCGCATTAGCCAGAGCCCCGGCAACCTCTCTTCTTTTATAATTATCCCCTGAGGCAAATATAAATTCTATCATAAAACGCACTGTCGGCCCGCTTCCCATTCTGACCATCAAAGACATATATCTCATTCCACTCTGAAATATGGGGTCAGCAATTGAAAAAGCGCCCATTACTTCTTTTAAATCGCGCCCGGCATATTCAGAGCCTTTGGCAGCTGCATATACAAGAGCCCTAAAAGCTTCCGTTTTTAGATAATCATCCTTGGATTTAAAGCAAATATTTCTTAAAGCTCTGGATTCATACTCCCAGCCCCTGGAAGCTTCCTCTTTTAATTGCTCTATCATATCTTCTTTGCTTTCAAACAAATGCTGCAGTTTCGACACAAAATTTTCCATGCCCAGAGACGGCCAGTACAAGTTTTTCCACCTCTTTTTAAGCGTGAATACAAGAAAAGGCGAAGGTTTTATTTCTTTAGCCTTTTTATTTATGCGGGCCACGAAAACTGCAGCCGAAGCGGAGCTCTTAAGAAAATCTATTTTACTTTCGGTTGTCGAAGCATTAAATGAACTCCTGGAAAGTACTTCCTTTAATAATTCGTGAACGTTACGATTTGAGATTTGATAAGTAGATTTCAGCCATTGTTCTATCAGATCCCTGTTTTCACTTAAGTCTCCTATAACTTCTTTGTAGTATTCAATTGTTTTTTTTAGTGATTCAACTGTTTTTGCAGAAAATGCGGAATGAGAGGCAGCAATAACCCATTGTCTCTTTATTTCTCTATCAATTTTCAAGGAGCCTATTTCATAGCTGTATAATTCCATAGTCTCTTTTAAAAGTTCATGTTTAGCATTGGATGCGATATGAGAAACTTCCTTAAGCCACTGTTTTATTAATTCCCGGTCCCCTTCTAAACCGCCTATTTTGCTTCTATAATATTCCACGGTTTTTCTAAGAGCGTAAATTCTTTCTTTTTTCAGAACCGCAGAAGAAGCGCGGAGCAATTCTTTTTTTAATTCAAAAGGAAGCTGTTTCATATTTTCTATTTCCATTTCATTAAAATAAATATCAACTGTCTGCTTAATTTCAGAGGGATTTATTCCGCTTAAGGCACAAGAATAAGAGGTATTATAAAGATCATCCGTTAAAAGCTCTTCTTCTTTTGGCGTTATTTCCAGAAGGCTTACAAAAGTTTTGTAACTGCTTATAAATAAATTTAATTTAAAAATCACATTGTCCCCGGTAAAAAGCCTGTTTACGTCTTCTTCATCAAATCTGCCCCGTATCCATCTCAAGTTATACTCATAGGTCTCTTTTTCCCGGTTCCGCAGAGCTCCTTTTTCCTTAGAGCCTAT
Organism: Elusimicrobiota bacterium; assembly: GCA_051747165.1. Taxonomy (GTDB): domain Bacteria; phylum CG03; class SLGR01; order SLGR01; family PWQF01; genus JBNJFW01. Next base: position 7,192 of record JBNJFW010000065.1, read on the forward strand.
TGATACAGCCCCGCTAAATACAAAAAGAGGCAAAAGTAATTCTTTAGAAAACACCTTCTCCAATACATATCCGACAAAATCAAAATTTAAAAAGTCAGGCCAGATAAAAAGCAAGGCCGAGGACAGCACAACAATTACAAGGCCCGTGCTAGTTAATGGATTCGAAAAACCCTCATTCGCGCTTAACTCTAATCTAGAAAGCTGTAATTTACTTAATCGCTTTAAAATCTTATTTGAAACAGAGGAAATAACAGATGAAGCCCTGCTTAAAAACAAAGCCGCTGCTCTGGCTTCAGTGTCATTACTTGAAAAAGCCGCCTTAAATTCGTTTTGATCTGCAACCCAAACATTTCCCCTCTGATTAAAAGCCAGTACTCTTTTGTCTTCGAATTTTCCTGTTTTGCCCACATTGAATTCAGCATACACAGTATTGTCGAATACTACATTCCTTCTCAGGCTTAAAAAATAAGTGTTTCCTTCCTCCTCCAAACGCTGCGCCCAGCCATTAAACATA
>JBNJFW010000066.1:0-7692 GCA_051747165.1 Elusimicrobiota bacterium
GCACGTTCAAGAATTATTTCTCTTAATCTTTCCCCTACTTTTCCGGTCAGGACTTTTCTTATGTATTTAGGACACCATAGGATATGATATTTACAGGAATATATGATATTTTTGTTTGATTTAGTTTTCATATAAAGGGGGGTTACGATGTCTGTTCCTATTCCCACAAATCAGGAAGCAAAGCATTTAATAAGCTTTTGAAAAGTGTTATAATAAATATTGATGTGGTCAGCAATGAGCAGGAATTATTATATTAAGTGATTAAAAAGCTTCTAAAGATAAAATAAAAAGGACGTAGAAGAAGTAGCAGTGAATATTTTTTGATATCTCCTGTAACTTCCAGAATTTTATAATAATAAGTTCGGTTAGCAACACCGTCTAACCCGGGGAGCCAGCTCTTTCTTCTAAAATATTTTAAAGGTTTTCATGAATAAGCCCATCGTCTGAAGACGCCCACAAATGAAAAAGCGAAATATTTATTATTTCTGTTTATTTATATAAACAAAAATACAGGTTGCCTTGTTTCTGTTTGTGCTCATTGACTTTTATATTAATTCTGATCATAGTAAATAACAGAAATAAGTAGTTCTGTAATTTCTGAGGAAAAACATGAAAGCTGGAAAATATGTGAAACAATTAACCGGAGATCTGTCATACAAGGCATTTGTTCCAAACAGGCTTACCAATAAACTGCCGTTTGAAATAAATTCTCACATTCTGAAAAAGTTATCCGAGGCAGATTTAATGATAGGAAGGCTGGATGGTTTAGTGGAGTTGCTCCCCGATCCTGATTTCTTCCTCTTAATGTATATAAAGAGAGAAGCGGCCTCATCAGCCCAGATTGAGGGAACTCGGGCAACTTTCAGCGATCTTCTGTTACATGAAGCAAAGATAGAGGATAAGACTATACCTGATGATGTTAAGGAAATAACCAATTATGTTGATGCCATGAATTACGGCGTCAAACGACTTAAGTCCCTGCCCCTCTCTCTGAGATTAATAAAAGAATTGCATAAAATATTATTAACTGATACGAGAGGAACTTCGAAAAATCCCGGAGAATTTAGATCATCGCAGAACTGGATAGGAGGCAGAACAATTAAGCTGGCCTCTTATATTCCCCCGCCCCCGACTGAAATGAAAGAGTTATTGGATAATTTCGAAAAGTATCTTCACAAGAAAACAGATATTCCGATTTTGTTAAAAATTGCTCTGATTCATGCGCAGTTTGAAATGATACATCCCTTTCTGGACGGTAACGGTAGAATCGGAAGGCTGTTAATTACTTTTTATATGTATCATGAAAATGTCCTCAGGAAACCGCTGTTGTATTTATCAAATTATTTTAAGATATACAGGCAGGAGTACTATGACAGATTGCATGGCATATCAAGTGAAGGCAAATATGAAGAGTGGCTTCTTTATTTCCTGGACGGGATACTGACGGTTTCTGAGAATGCTATAAATAAAACTGAAAAAATTATTGAATTAAGAGATAAAGACACCGGTAAAATAATGTCTCTTGGCAAGGCTGCAAAAAGTGGTATGAAACTGCTGGATTATTTGTATTCAAACCCAGTTGTGACTGGAAACCTGGTAGAAGAGATAACCGGGTTATCTGCTTCAAATGCAAGGAATTTGATATATCGTTTTGAAGAATTAAAAATTCTAAAACAGATGGGTAAAGCTAAGAGAAATAAAAGATTTCAGTATAAAAGATATTTAGAGTTCTTCAGCGATGAATAAGAAGGCCGTTGAAAGACAGAAAAAACTTGACACAAGCATCATTAATGCTTTAATAGAAAATTAAAACAAAAAAGGCTGGTAATATGCAGAAGGGTTTATGAAAAAGTTATAGGTGTGGTTGAAAATGAATGAAATTGGAAAAAGAGCTTACGTGGAAATGGGGGGTATGAAAATTCCATATGAAACCGTGAAAAGCAAAAAAGCAAAAGCGGTCAGGATAGATATTAATATTAAAAGGATGCGGGTGACGATACCTTACAAAGGTTCTATCGATGTGTTGGATTTTATGGAAAGAAAAAGAGATTGGATAATTAGCAAATGGAATAAAATTGAAAAGTTAAGAGAAAGAATTCCAAAAAGACAATTCAAAGTTAATGCCAAATGGCCATACAAAGGTAAGAAAAAAACATTATCTGTAAAAAATGGAAAAATAAATTATATCCAAAACGGTGAAATCGTACTTTCAAAAGAAAGAGTTAAAAAAAACGGGATAAAAATTGAACTTGAAAAATTATATCGCCTGGAAGCCAGAAAATATCTGACAGAAATAGCAGATAAATGGTGTAGGGAATTTAGGGTAAGATACAAAAAAATATACATAAAAAATCAAAAGACAAGGTGGGGCAGTTGCTCGAGCAAAGGGAACTTAAACTTTAACTGGCGTTTGATAATGGCTAATCCGGATATAAGTGAATATGTAACAGCTCATGAAGTAGCGCATTTAATAGAAAATAATCATGGGCGGAAATTCTGGAAAATATTGTCAAAATACTATGACGATATCGGAGAAAAAAACAAATGGTTAAAGGAAAACAGCCCGCGTCTAATTTTCACAGAGAATGATTTATTGTAAAATCAGTGCGGTTAACGATTCAACGTAGTGATTTAATAAGAATTAAGTATGGTTTCCGCACCTTCTCCGTAATCTTTAAGCTCGCTGTGGAAGATTTCGTCTCCGTCTTCGGTTAGCCTGTATTTTACAACCCCCCCGGGTACTTCCTCGTTCAGCCATATTTCAAGCTGGCCGCCTGAAGTTACACCGAACTCCGCCCGCTGGGCGCTAAAAGTTCCGGCCGGAACTGTAATGTTCTGGGTCTCAACTATTGCCGCCTGCAGTGATTCAGGGGTTATACGTGAGGGGCTGCCGTAAGTACCCAGGGTGTTTTCCGCCACCGGAACTTCAAAGGGTTCTTCGCCGTTTGTTTTTGCGCGGAGCCGGCGAAGAGAAAAAGTATCCATGAGAACCAGAGCTTCATATATTATTTTTGTGCCGGAGTCTTCATATCCAAGGCGCCACCATTTACGGCTTTCTTCAGCGTTTTTCAGCAGGGCAATTTCGACATCTATTTGCTCTTGTGAATCTGATGTAAGAAGCCATGAAGCCCATTGACCTTCTTTAAAATCTTTTTGCCAGAGCCACATCCCTCCCGGGGAAAACATGTAAGAAAACATAGGCTGTGCCATCTGAGCGGCATATGCATTGCCCCGGCCTGCCGAGGGTTCTTCAGGCTCATCTACTGATGTTTTTCCAGAGGCTCCGGGGGAGATATTGATGTCAGGGGAAAGGTTAAGAGAAGGCGTGGGCAGAACAGAACCGCAGCCGGAAATGATAAGAGCCATTAAAGCCAGAGTCAGCATTTTCATAATAATTTACCTCCAAGATTTTTTAATACAGCAATTTTTGTTTGATAAATAACCTGTTACCTTATAAGTTATTTTAAAAATATCATGATACTTAGATAAAGCTAATAAAATTAAGCTTAATCCTTATCTAAGTTATTATAACTAATAAAAGCCGGGGCTTCAAATAATTTGCAAAAATAATTTTTTTTTATTAGTATTTAAACGATATGGAAAAAATGAAAGACATTATAAGCATAAGCTGGTGGTGGCCCGTGTAGGGAGTGTGCCAGTGTATGCATTGACAACGGCGCGCTTGAAACAGCGGCCGTTTTTTTTTGGGCCGCTGAAAAAGCGGTTTTTTTTATGAAAAAAACAATTACAGCAATAAAAGAAAAAATAATAGCGGATTTTATAACTCCGGTCTCAGCTTATACCCTCCTGGGAAAAGGGGATTATTCTTTTCTGCTTGAATCTGCTGAAAAAGGCAGGGCGGGCAGGTATTCCTTTATAGGCTTTGCTCCCCGTAAGTTATATAAGCTTCATTCCGATAAGGTGGAAGTATTTAAAAGAGGCGAAAAAGGCCTTTTTAAGACCTCGTCCATAAAAACCGGCGACCCGGTGGGATTCATGCAAAGCGTGCAGAGCAAGTACTGCTTAAAAGAAGAGAGCAGCCTCCCCCCTTTTTGCGGAGGACTTGTGGGATATGCCGGATATGAGATAATAGAGACATTTGAGGATATAAAATTGGATTATCCTCGCGGGGAATTATTTCCCCTGGGCTTGTTTATGTTCACCGATGAAATAATTGCTTTTGACCATCTGCATAATACGGCCGAAATAATAAAACTTATTGATGATAAAGGCAGCGAGAAAAAAGCGCGGCAGAGAATAAAAGAAATTAAAAATGCCCTCGCGGGCCCGGCAAATGTCAGAGGCATGGATATCGCTCCCCCTGAAAGTTCTGATTTTAAGTCAAGTTTTACTAAAAAAGAATTTATGAAGGGAGTTGAAAACATTAAAAAAGACATAGTAAACGGGGAAATAATACAGGCTGTTTTTTCACAGCGCTTTGAAAAAACAATATCAGGAGACGCTTTTGACTGCTACCGGGCTCTGCGGGTAATAAACCCTTCACCTTATATGTTCTATTTAAAATTTAAAGATATATTTTTATGCGGTTCTTCTCCGGAGGTGATGGTTAAAACTTCCGGGCGGAAAGCTTTTCTCAGGCCCATAGCCGGCACCCGGCATAGAAGCAGCAGCCTTGAAAAGGAAAAAATGCTGGAAAAAGAACTTAAAAAGGACCCTAAAGAGATTGCAGAGCACGTAATGCTGGTTGATTTGGGAAGAAACGACCTGGGGAAGGTCTGCGAAGCCGGAAGCGTAAAGATTAAGGAAATGATGGCGGTGGAGAAATATTCCCATGTAATGCACATGGTAAGCAGTATAGAGGGCAGGTTAAAGAAGGGAGCGGAAAACGCGGATGTTTTTAAGTCCTGTTTCCCGGCGGGCACGGTTAGCGGCGCCCCCAAGTTAAGGGCCATGGAAATAATTAACAGGGAGGAAAAACTGCGGCGCGGGCCCTATGCCGGAGCCGTAGGCTATTTTTCTTTTACCGGGGACATGGACACCTGCATAGCCATAAGGACCATGATGATAAAAGAAAAGAAAGCATTTATCCAGGCCGGAGCCGGCATAGTTGCCGATTCTGTTGCCGAAAACGAATATTATGAAACAGTTAATAAAGCTAAAGCTTTGCTCAGGGCCCTGGATATGGCGGCGAAAAAAAAAGGGGGAGAGAATGATTAAAGAATGTATTGAAGAATTAATAAAAGGAAAAAATTTAGACAGTGAATGCATGGTTTCGGCCATGGAGGAAATTATGGAAGGCAGGGCCAATGAGGCCAGTGTGGGGGCTTTTCTTTCCCTGCTCAGGGCCAAGGGTGAAACGGTAAATGAGATAACCATGGCCGCCCGGGTAATGAGGGAAAAGGCCGAAAGGATAAAAATAAGCGGCGAGGTTATCGACACCTGTTCAACCGGGGGTACGGGCATAAATCATTTTAATATTTCAACTGCTGCTGCTTTTGTGGCCGCAGGCGCCGGGGCCAGAGTGGCAACAGGGCCGTGTCCGGAAAATGCGGCTCGGCGGATATACTGCAGGAGCTGGGAATAAATATTGAGATGCCTCCCCGGCAAGCAGCGGAATGCATAGAGGAAATTGGAATAGCTTTTCTATTTGCCCCGCTTTTTCACCGGGCTATGAAAAATGCGGCCGGCCCCAGGAGGAATCTGGGAATAAGGACAGTTTTTAATATCCTGGGCCCGCTGTGCAATCCCTCCGGAGCCTCAGGTCAGCTTTTGGGGGTTTTTGATGAGAAGCTGACTTCTCCTCTTGCCCGGGTGCTTAAGAATTTGGGAACTAAACGGGCCATGGTGGTTCACGGAAAGGGAGGGCTTGACGAAATAACTCTAAGTGATTCCACAAAGGTTTCGGAATTAAAGGAGGGTAAAATTCATGAATATGAATTATTGCCCCGGGATTTCGGGCTAAGTAAAGTAAGTATGGAGGAATTAAAGGGTTCGGACGCCAAAAACAACTCCCGGACTTTATTTAAATTGCTTAAAGGGGAAAAAAGCGGAGTCAGGGATGTGGTTCTGGCCAATGCGGCCGCGGCTTTTTTAATTGCCGGAAAGGCCTCTGATTTAAAGGAGGGACTGGAAGCGGCGCGCCAGTCGCTGGACAGCGGCAGGGCGCTTGAAAAGCTAAAAGAGCTGAAAGACTTCTCGCTTAAAAAATGAATATTACGGTTATAGATAACTACGACTCCTTTGTTTATAATCTTGTTGATTATATGGAGCGCAATAAAAAAGTTTCAACTAAAGTGTACAGAAACAACAGGGTATCTGTGCACCAGGTCTTAAACTCCAGACCCGACGGCATAGTTCTTTCGCCGGGGCCGGGCCGGCCTGAAAAAGCGGGAATATGCGTTGAGCTTATAAAACAAAAACCCCCTGAGCTTCCTCTTCTGGGAGTATGCCTGGGGCATCAGGCGGCGGGTTTCGCTTTCAAGGCAGCAGTAAAAAAAGCGGCTAATATATTTCATGGAAAAACATCCCTTATCAGTCATGACGGCCGGGGCGTTTTCAAGTCATTAAAAAATCCCTTTAAAGCCACCCGTTATCACTCTCTGGTACTGGATAAAAATACAATCCCCTCTGAAATCCGGATTACTGCCGAATCCGATGACGGAGAAGTTATGGGTATAAGATATGAGGAAAAAATGATTTTTGGAGTTCAGTTTCACCCCGAATCCATACTGACCGAAGGGGGATTAAAGATGGTGAATAATTTTTTAGATATAGCCCGGAAGAAAAAAATATGAGCTTAATAAAGGAAATATTTAAAGATAAAGAAGAAAAGCTTAAAAAGGGTTTTTTCCCTTTTGCTCCGCCTCAAAAGGCAAAAAAAGGAAAAGCTTTTTCCCGGGCGCTCGGCGCTCCCGGGCTTTCCCTTATCGCTGAAATAAAAAAAGCCTCGCCTTCCTGCTCCCGGATAACGGAAAAAAGCGTAGAAAGCCTGGCCTCTGTTTATGATTCAAGCGCTGCCTCCTGTATATCGGTTTTAACCGAGGAAAAATATTTTAAAGGTTCAACAAATGACATACTTAAGGTAAAAGAGCTCAGTTCTAAGCCGGTTCTTATGAAGGATTTTATATTCTTTAAAGAACAGATTTACCTGGCCGCGGACCTGGGAGCGGACGCGGTGCTTATCATTGCTCCTCTGTTAGAAAAAGAGCAGGTAAAAAACTTAAACCGGGCTGCCCGGGACTGCGGTGTAGAAGCCCTGAATGAGATACACGGTGAGGGCGATCTTGAAAAGCTGGAGGGCAGCGGGGCGGAAATAATAGGGGTTAACAGCAGAAACCTTCAGACCCTTGAAATTGATACTTCCCTTCACTCATCTATGTTTAAACGAATCTCAAAGGCAAAAATTAAAGTTGCCGAAAGCGGGATTAACTGCGCTTCCCGGGCCCGCCTTCTGCTTAAACAGGGCTATGATGCGGTGCTGGTGGGCGGGGCAATTCTTAAGTCTCCCGGCCCAGTGGATAAAATAAGGGAGCTTTGCTGTAATGACTCTGGTTAAAATATGCGGTATTACCAGGATGGAGGATTTAAAAATGTGCCTTAAAGAAGGAGTGGATATCACAGGTTTTAATATATATCCCAAATCAAAACGCTATGTGGATTTAAAGCAACTTGAAAAGCTGGTGCGCACTGCCAGAGAAAAATCCGCCATAGTTACCGTTAATATGGAGTTCA
>JBNJFW010000067.1:0-7648 GCA_051747165.1 Elusimicrobiota bacterium
ATTAAAGCTGCCCTTATTCCTTTTCATGCCTGGCTGCCCGATGCCCATCCCGCGGCTCCCGCTCCTGTTTCGGCAATGCTCAGCGGAGTGCTGATAAAAACGGCCGGTATTTATGCTCTGCTGAGAGTTACTTTTACGGTTTTTGCGGCAGATATAGCTACGGTGGGAATGATTCTTAGAAGTTTTGGAGCCCTGTCCATAATTGCCGGAGCTCTTCTGGCCCTGGGCCAGTGGGACTTTAAAAGGCTGCTGGCTTATCATTCCATAAGCCAGATGGGATATATTGCCCTTGCGTTCGGCATATCTACTCCCCTGGGAATAGCTGCCGGTCTTTTTCATCTTCTTAATCACTCTGTATTTAAATCACTCCTTTTTCTTAATGCCGGGGCTGTTTTTTACCGGACATCAACACGCGATTTGCGCCGAATGGGGGGGCTTAACAAAGTTATGCCCGTTAACGGATATACTTCAATGGCCGCTTCTCTTTCCATAGCCGGCCTTCCGCCTTTCAGCGGTTTCTGGAGCAAGCTTCTTATAATAATGGCTGCGGTTCAGGCGGGATACCTATGGATGGCCATTTGGGCTGTCATAGGAAGTATCCTGACTCTTTCTTCTTTTGCCAAAGTTCAGAAATATGCATTCATGGGAGAGATTAAAGAAAAGTTTTTGAAAATAAAAAAGCTTTCTCTGAGCATGGCTGCTCCTATGATTTTTCTTGCTTTTCTGTGTCTTGTAATGGGGCTTCTTCTTTTGCCCGGTATAAGAGAGACAGTACTTGAAAGAGCAGGGGATGTTCTCTTAAGGCCTCATAATTATCTTTCTCTTATTCCGGAGGCCGGATTATGAAAAAAGCTATAATAGTTGCAATCCTTTTTGTCATCTGGCTGTTTTTTACCTGGCCTTTTGCCCCCTTTGATATACAATCTTTTATTGCCGGCTTTGTGGCGGCGGCCCTGGCTGTTATGATAATCCCTCCGGTTTTCAATAATGTCAGCACTGCTAAAGCTGCCCAGCCTGAAAGATACTTCTGGGCTCTGGTTTATGCGGGGCTGCTGGCCCTCCATTTACTCAAGGCCGGGTTTGAAACTCTTTACATAATGATTCATCCCGGCTTTCCGCCCCGGCCCGGCATTGTTAAAATAAAGACCGGTCTTAAGAGCCCGTTAGCAAGGGCTTTTTTGTGCAATTCCATAACCTTGGCCCCGGGGACTCTTACAGTTGATATTTCGGAGGATAGAATTTATGTTCATAAAATGCATGTGGGAAAAGACAGGATAAAGATGCGCACGGAAAAAATCGGAGGAAAATTTGAAAGAATACTTAAGAGGATAATAGAATGATTTTTCAATTATATTTCTGGCTTCTGCTTTTATGCTGTTTTTTGTGCATATACAGAATAGCTACAGGACCCACGCCTCCCGACAGGGCGGTGGCCATTAACGCTATAGGTCTTGTAGTGGTGGGAATAAGCGCTCTTTATACACTTGTATCCGGGAATGATTTTTATATTAATGTTTCTTTGTCCTGGGCTCTTTTGAGTTTCATAGGCTCTATAGCGCTGGCAAAGTTCTTTGAAGGAAAGAGGTTTGACGAATGATGTACACAGCCGGAGTTATAATAATAGGTGCGGGCATTTTATTTAATATAGGCGGATGTATAGGACTGATAAAAATGCCTGATGTTTACAACCGCATTCAATCTGTAGTAAAATGCGTGACCCTGGGAACGTGCTTTATTTTACTGGGGGTTTTTTTAATTGAAGGCTTAAGCCCCTCCGGGCTTAAAGCACTGCTGGTCCTTCTTTTTATTTTAATAAGTTCCCCCACCGGCGCTCACGCCCTGGCCCGGGCTTCATACAGGTACAGCGTAAAATTATGGAAAAAATCCGTCAGGGATGACTACAAAGAGATTTTCCGCCAGGAAGAAAACCCGGAATGGGAGAAAGATTGATGAGGCTCCCCAAGTTAAGAGAACTCAAAGAAGCTCTTAAGGCAGTTTTTTCTAAACGCTATACTTCAAGATTCCCCCGGGAAAAATCCCCTGCAGCCGAAGGCTTCAGAGGAAAACCGATTCCGGACGACAAATGGTGCATAGGCTGCGAGGCCTGCATGGAGGCCTGCCCTTCGGACGCCATAACCATTGAAGATAAAATACGCGAGAAAAAAAGAATAATAGTTCGCCACTACGACCGGTGCAATTACTGCGCTCAATGCGAGCAAAAATGTCCCCAGCCCGAACCCGGGGTTAAACTCAGCCCGGAATATGATTTTCCTTCGTATTCAATCCAGGATATGAAAGCATATCAGGAATTTGAACTTATAGTATGCGAAAAATGCTCCACTCCTCTTGGAAGCAGGGACCAGCTCCTTGCCACCGCAAAAAGAATGGGCCCCGCCCTGGCTTCATCTTCTCCGGACATGCTTATTATACGCCAGAAAGAGATAAAAAAACCTCTTCCTCCCTCTTCTTCCAGAAAAGAGGATACTCGCGCGGATATTTTTACCTTCCTGTGTCCGGTATGCAGACACGAGGTTTACAGAAAAGAAGCCGGAAATTGATAATTCCCGAACTAAATAAAAAAACTGTTGTAATGGGGGTGGGAAACATAAATGCGGGAGATGACGGATGCGGTGTTATGGCTGTAGATATGCTTGAAAAAAAGGGTATAAAGCGCTGTTTTTCCTGCGGTATGGTGCCGGAAAACTATCTTTGCAAAGTATCAGAAATGAAACCGGAGCTGGTTTTAATTATAGATGCGGTGGATTTCGAAGGAAATCCCGGGGATATAAGGTATTTAAAAGGAGAAGAAGTGTTTAGCGGTATCTCCACCCATACCGCAGGACTGGATCTCAGCGCCCGCTTTATCCGGGAAAGCTCCGGCGCCGAAGTTGCTGTTTTGGGTATACAGCCTAAAAGCACTAATGGCCCTATGAGTGAAGAAGTGAAGAATTCCGTTAAAACAATTGCTGAAAGGATAGCAGAAAAATTATGCATGAATCAGTAAAAGCAAGAGAAATTGAACATAAAATAATGGAAAAAGCAAAGCTTAAAGGAATAGAAAATGTAAAAAAAGCAGTGCTTAAAGCCGGCCGGGCTTCAGGCGAGTCCCCCGAAGAACTCATTCATATATTAAAATCGCATATGAATATATCTGATTTTCAGATAGTTGAGGAACAAGCTCTAGTAAAATGCTGCAGCTGCGGGCTATACTTAACCGAAAATCAGGAAACTCTTTTGTGCCCCGAGTGCGGTTCCATAAAAAGTGAAATAATATCGGGCCGGGGGTTTGAGGTCTTGGATGTAAGTTAATCTTTTACTTTTTTTCTTCTTTTTTTATTCTATCCCAGTTTTTCTTTATATCATCCACGGAGTTGACTTTTGTATCGGAAAAGACATGAGGGTGTCTTCTAATGATTTTTTTGTTTATCCCCTCCAGAACTTCATCAATTGAAAATTTATCATTTTCAGAGGCAATCTGAGAATGAAAAACAATCTGATAAAGGAGGTCTCCAAGCTCTTCACATAGGTTAGCCGTGTCATTTTTCTCTATGGCCTCTTTTACCTCTGTGGCTTCCTCTATCAGGAAGGGGACAAGTGTATGATGATCCTGCTCTCTGTCCCACATGCAGCCGTCTTTTTGTCTTAAACGCCTGCAGGTGTTTATAAGTTCCTTAAAAAGCTTTTCGGTTTTATCTTTCATTTTTTTACACTCCAGGTTTTTGTATAGCAGAAAATTTGACAAATATCAAATAATGTGATATTTAATAGCCAGCGGCGCGGGGTGGAGCAGTCTGGTAGCTCGTCGGGCTCATAACCCGGAGGTCGCAGGTTCAAATCCTGCCCCCGCTACCAATAATCTTCAAAAACAGGTTAAAAGTAGGGCGTAGATAATAAATTTTGCCTAATAAAATTAAATTCCTTAAAAAAGTTTTACCAGTCTTAATAAAAGGCGAAGAAAGAGATAAATTACAGGTGCCGGTTAATAAATCCGGCGCTATTTTTTTATGAGCAAAAAATCAAAAAAAATACTTAGCAAAAAAAAACTGGGTGAGATACTTAAATCTCTTGATTTTATCGATAACGCTAAACTTGAAGAAGTTCTCCGCACCCAAAAGGAATCGGATATGAGAATAGGGGAAGTCCTTTCTTCCATGGGCTATGTTGACCGGGAAGTAGTTCTGTCTCTTGTGGGAAAGCAGATGGGTATTCCTTTTGTAAAGGTTTCCGAATACAAAAGCATACCGCAGGAAATTCTTAATTACATTCCTTTAAATGTAGCCCGGAAAAATATTCTGATACCCTTTGACAGAAAAGAGGATATTCTTAAGATAGCCATGGCCGAGCCGCAGGTAAAAGAAATCCGGCATGCCATTTCAGTTCTTACCGGAATGAAAATCAGTCCTCATATATCTTCCGAAGAAGAAATTAAAAAGGCTATCGAATTAAACTATTCTTCCTGAACTGATTCCTTCTCGGCTTTTTTTTCCAGTTTTGAAATAGACAGATGCTCCCTGGTCAGAAAAAACAGGCCTCCCGCAGAAATACATGTCAGCCTCAAGGCGTGATCCAGAACGGTGAAACTTATTGCTACGCTTTTAGGTACTCTTAAAACTCTCAGGGCAAGAACTCCGAAGTATTGATATGTTCCTATGAATCCCGGGGCGGCCGGAATGGAAATGCCTGTAGATACTACCCCCATTACAAAAGCGGAGTTATAAAGATTTATATTGCTTATCCCCATGCCCCGGGCCACAAAAAAGAATGCCAGTGAATTTAACGACCATATGATTAGCGAAAAAACCAGGCATAATAACAGGTGCCCTGTTTTTTTTAAAATGTCCAGTCCCAATATAAATGAGTTTAAAAGCTCTATTCCTTTTTTAGATATTTTAGGGGGAAGTTTTTTAAGTGTTTTTTGTAAGACATTGAGAGTAAAGTCCCGGTAATACATAAGGCCGTAGAGTATAAGTACTGTTGAAATAAGAAAGATTCCCCCTATTTTCCAGAGGCGGTTAATAATAAAGGGAAGTTCATTCGGGGGAAACAACAAAAGCGAAAGAGAAAAAAGAACAAAAACCGCAAATAAATCCATTGTTCTTTCCACCACAATTGTTGCCATGGCTGCTGATTTTGAAATTTTTTCTTTCTCTCCTATTATTATACTCCTTATCACCTCCCCCGCTCTAAGGGGAAGGGCGGTATTTGCAAAAAACCCTATAAAAAGAGTGCTTATAACATTAGAAAATCTGCATTTTTTTATAGGTTCCAGCAGCAGAGACCATCTCAGGGCCCGCATGCTGAAGTCCGCGAAAATAATCAAGACAGCGGGTATAATAAAAAGAAAATTTGTTTTGGCGAGAGCTTCAGCCGCGCTTTGAAAATCCACCCCCCTCAGGGCAAGGTACAGAAAAAAAGCGCTCAGTATTATACCCGATGCCAGGGTAAGCTGTTTTTTCCTATGTTTCAATGTTAAAGAATTGTAAGGAAAGCGCTGCGTATCTCATCCGAATATCTTTCAAAATTAATTTTATCTTTGTCCTTGTGCATAAGATAGTCTTCCAGAATGGCTATTATTTCGGTTTCTTTGTTCAAAGCTTCCGTACCTATGTTTTCGGGAAAGCCTTCTCCGTTGCGGTAGCGGTGATGATTTTCAATAAAAGGGTAAAGTTCCGACAGCGGTTTTATGCTCTTTATCATTTCCGAACCTATTACGGGATGAAGGCGGAATTTGGCCTCCGGGGGTAAATCCGGCTGTATATCGAATCCGAAAAGCCTGGGGTTTTCCAAGCCCAGAAATCCTATGTCATGCAGCATTGCCGCCCTGTGTATTTTATGCCTTTTCTTTTCGTCAATGTTAAGCTCGCTTGTCATGGCAGAGGCCATGCGGGCCATTTCCCATGTATGGCCTTTGGAGCTTCCTTCCGCAGAGCTCAGGGCCTCGCTTCCCATAACAAGGTAGTCCAGAATGTTGGACATTATGTTTTCCTGCTGAGCCCTAAGCCTGGTGTTTAATATGCTTACGGCAGCCAGTCCCGCAAATCCGGTTAAATTATCTATATCCGTTTTGGTAAAGGAACCCTCCTTTTTATTAAGAACTTCAACCACCCCCACCAGCTCTTTTCCCACTATCATGGGAGCCCCGGCGATTGACTTGGTTTTGTAACCGGTCTTTCTGTCTGTTTCCGGCGAAAACCTGTCGTCGCTGTAGGGATCGTTTACTATTTCGGGCTTTTTGTTTCTGGCTATCCATCCGGCTACACCCCGGCTTACGGGTACCTTAAGTTTTTTAAGTATGTCCTCTCCGGTTACGGTTTTAAAATAAAGGTTTTCCTTTTTTTCATCTAAAAGAAGAATAGATGACCTTTCGCTGTTAAGAATATTTTCCGCAGCCCTTCCTATTTTGGCCAGCAGCTGATCTATATTTTCAGCTGTGCTGAGATTTCGGGCAAGGTTAAAAAACTTAACGGCATCTTCTTCACACTGCTCCGGGCGGGGGGCTGCATCTTCTTCACCCGATCCATTGAAAGCCTTTCCGCAGCGCGGGCAGTAACTGTAATCCGAAAGAACTATTTTATTACATCCTGGGCATTTATCCATTTTATTGACTCACTCTAAGTATTTCTTCATAAGTGGTTAAGCCTCTGGCCACTTTAATCAGTCCGTCTTCCCACAGGCGCCTCATTCCTTTTTTTTCCGCAAGTTTTGCGATAGGGGATGCTGCTATCTGCTCCAGAAGAAGCTCTCTTATGTCCTCATCCAGCTCCAGCAGTTCATAGATCCCCATGCGCCCTTTGTAACCTGTATTTGAGCACTCCTTGCATCCCTCTCCTACTTTCAAGTTGACTTTTTCCCGGGGGATATTATGCTTTTCAAATTCGGCAAGAAGCTTTTCGGGAATCCTGTGCATGTCCTTTGCGCAGTCTGGGCATATTTTTCTTACCAGCCTCTGGGCGAGAACAGCTTCCACCGTAGATGAAATCAAATAAGTAGGCACTCTCATTTCTGCCAGGCGGGAAACGGCGCTGGGTGCGTCGTTAGTATGAATGGTGGAGAGCACAAGGTGTCCGGTAAGAGCTGCTTCCATGGCAATCTGGGCTGTTTCCCTATCCCGGACCTCGCCTACCATTATTATATCCGGGTCCTGGCGAAGAAAAGCCCTCATGGCCGCAGCGAAAGTAAGTCCTATATCGGGTTTAATATTTAACTGTATGATTTCATCCAAATTATATTCAACCGGGTTTTCGGCGGTAAGTATTTTTTTTGGGGATACATTTTTTGTTTTTCCGTCCGGGTTCTTTTTTGACTCTTTCAACAGGTAGTTTAAAGAAGAATAAAGAGTGGTGGACTTACCGCTTCCCGTAGGGCCTGAAACAAGAATTATGCCGTAGGGCTTTTTTAAAGCCGAACGGAATTTTTCCCCTATTTTCTCATCAAAACCAAGTTTTTGAAGCTCGACCATTATGCTGCTGCGGTCAAGTATCCTCATCACGCAGCTTTCCCCGTATTCGGTCGGTATGGTGTTTACACGGAATTCAATGGGTCTTTTTTCAAAAGTAACCAGCAGTCTTCCGTCCTGCGGAAGTCTCCTTTCGGTTATGTCCATTGTCTTGCTCATTATCTTTATCCTGGCCATGACCGCGTTTAATAT
>JBNJFW010000068.1:0-7529 GCA_051747165.1 Elusimicrobiota bacterium
CCCACTGTTCCGCAATATACAAGGGGATTATATATATATCCCTGATCAAAAAGAAGAGCGCCCGCGGAAGTGGGAATACCCATCCGGTTGCCGTAATCAGCCACTCCTTTGACCACCCCTTCAAATATTCTTTTGGGGTGTAAAATATCCCCGGGAATATCTTTTCGAGGCATATCTGAAGGGCCCAGGCAGAAAACATCAAAATTCATAATAGGACGGGCGCCTTTGCCGCAACCCAGCACATCCCTTATCACCCCGCCCAAGCCGGTGGAGGCCCCTCCGTAAGGCTCGAGAGCGCTGGGATGGTTGTGAGTTTCAGCCTTCATGGCCACGGCAGTGTTATCATCCAGCGAGATTACACCGGCATTGTCCTCAAAAACACTCAGGCAGTATTTCTTCTCAAGCTGGTCTGTAGCTTTAAAAACAGTTTCCTTAAGCAGATTATTCATGAAGAACTTTTCTTTTTTTCCATTCTCCTCTTCAACATAACTTACGGAGGAGGTCATTGTTTTATGCTTGCAGTGCTCACTCCAGGTCTGGGCTATTATCTCGAGCTCGGCCACACTAGGCCTCCGGGACAATTTATTAAAATATTTATTTATTTCTTTTTTCTCCTCATCTGAAAGAGAAGAAGGCATCTGCGGAGGGCACTTTTCATCTTCACTCAAAGAGCCGCAGGATCTCTGCCGGGAAGAATCTTCGGCGCCCGGAATTTCCGCATACTCTATTACCTTATTGTATAAATGGCGCTTGGCGAAAGATTTAATCGACCCCGGCGAAATATCAGCTTCGAAAATATATTTTTTCTCATGTACGGCAGACTCTACCCCCTTTATCCCTATTATTTCAAGGGCTTGAATAACGGCTCTGGCTTCGGTGTCTAAAACTCCCTTTTTATATTTCACAGTCAACAGAATGCGACGGGGCGGGAGCTCGTCCTTCCGGATTAAATTCTCAACCACCGGATTAAAAAAAAGCTCACGGGCAGCTTTTTCTTCTTCCTCCGGAGACATATTTCCGTAAAGGCGATAAACTTCATGAATTTTTAAACTCTTAAATTTCTTTCCGTAAACCGAATGCAGCTCCCGGCTTAGGCGGCTTTCTGAAGCCGTCTGT
Organism: Elusimicrobiota bacterium; assembly: GCA_051747165.1. Classification (GTDB taxonomy): domain Bacteria; phylum CG03; class SLGR01; order SLGR01; family PWQF01; genus JBNJFW01. The sequence continues at coordinate 1,117 of JBNJFW010000068.1, forward strand.
TTTAAAGGAGCAATCTCAAAATAGTACTCTTTTATTCCCATTCTATTGTACCCGGAGGCTTGTTTGTTATGTCATACACCACCCGGTTTACCCCCTCAACTGAATTTACTATCCTGGTGGATATTCTCCCCAGCAATTTGTATTCGAGTTCGGCCCAGGAAGCTGTCATGGCATCCACTGATTTTACGCACCTGAGAGCAATCGCGTTGTCATAAGTTCTGGCATCGCCCATTACCCCGACAGTCCTGACCGGAAGAAGAACACAAAAGGCCTGCCAGAGATTATAATAAACTCCCTGTTTTTTAAGTTCTTCGTCCAGTATCTCATCCGCTTTACGTAAAATTTCAGCTTTCCGGCTGCTTACAGGACCCAGAATCCTCACTGCCAGCCCGGGACCGGGAAAAGGATGCTGGCGTATGAGTTCCTTTGGAAGGCCCAGTTTAATTCCGATTTCCCTGACCTCGTCTTTATATAAAAGTTTAAGCGGCTCTATAAGCTCCAGGCCCAGCGTTTGTGGAAGCCCACCCACGTTATGATGCGACTTTATCTTGGCAGCGCCGTTTCCGGAAGCCGCGGATTCAATGACATCGGGAAAAATAGTACCCTGGGCCAGGTGGGTTATGCCTTTTATTTTTTTCACGCCCTCGGTAAAAGAGTTTATAAATTCTCTGCCTATAATTTTTCTTTTCTCCTCAGGATCCGATACCCCTTTAAGTTTTTCAAAAAACTGCCGGCGGCAGTCCATCATCTTAACGTCCATATCCATATCCTCTATAAAAACCTTTTTAATTCTTCTTATATCTTTTCTCCTCATTAAACCGTGATCGACAAAAATAGGAAAAAACCGCTCCCCAACCGCCCGGGATACCAAAATAGAAGCCACACTGGAATCAACGCCTCCCGAAAGAGCCATGATGACATTGCCCTCCCCCGCCTTTTCGCGTATATCTTTAATTGTATCATCAATCCAGTTTCCCAAACTCCAGTCATTAGGAGCACGGCATATTTTAAAAAGAAAATTTTTAAGTATATTTATTCCTTCGGGAGTATGCGCAACCTCGGGATGAAACTGAACCCCGTAAAGCTTTTTTTGAGAGTTCTCTATGGCCGCTGCCTCAATATCCTCGGTAGAAGCAATTATCCTGAAACCCGAAGGCAGTTTTTCTACGCTTTCGCAGTGACTCGCCCAGGCTTGCATTTCATCTTTAATACCATCAAAAAGAAGACTTTTTTCCTTTATCTTAACCCGGGATGTTCCGTATTCGCCTGTATCTCCTCTCTCCACAACACCCCCCATTTTGTTTACTATAAACTGCATGCCGTAGCATATTCCCAGCACAGGCACGGAAGAATCAAAGACCCCCCGGTAAGAGGAAAAGGCTTTTTTATCGCTCACCGATGAAGGAGATCCGGAAAGTATTATTCCGTATATATCCTCTCTGTCGGCTGAAATATCGGCTCCGGCCGGATATATTCTGCTGTTTACTCCCAGCTCTCTTATTTTCCGGCATATAAGCCGGGTATATTGAGAGCCGAAATCTATTACGGGTATCATTTTATCTCCTGTTTAAATTTCATCTTAATCTACACTCTGGGAAGAGTAATATTATCCTGGCTCTGGTATTTTCCCGCTCTGTCTTTATAGGAACACTCGCAGAGGGTGTCGCTCTGAAAAAAAACAACCTGAGCTATTCCCTCACCGGAATATATTTTTGCAGCCAGGGGTGTAGTATTGGATATTTCAAGTGTCACATGCCCTTCCCACTCGGGCTCAAAAGGAGTGACATTAACTATTATTCCACACCTGGCATATGTAGATTTGCCGACGCACAGAGCCAGAACATTTCTCGGCATCTTAAAGTATTCCACTGTCCGGGCGAGAACAAAGGAATTAGGAGGAATAAGAACATAATCCTCTTTTTCCACATCCACAAAACACTTCTGGTCAAACTTTTTGGGGTCAACTGTTGCATTATTAATGTCGGTGAAAATCTTAAACCTGCTGCCCACCCTTATGTCATAGCCGTAGGAAGAAAGGCCGTAGGATATAACCCCCCTGCTAATCTGCTTTTCCTCAAAGGGGGAAATAAGACCCTTTTCCTCGGACATCTTTTTTATCCATTTATCGGCTTTTATCACTGTTTGTTCATCCCCAGGCTCTGCGCCTTCTGGTATATTTTACCTTCTTTTTTTATTTCGGGAGCTATGACCAGGCTGCTTTTGGAATGAAAGTCCCTTATATTCTCCGCTCCGCAGCAGCTCATTGAAAGCTTAAGCGCTCCCACCAGGTTCTGGGTTCCGTCATCTGTCTTGGCCGGCCCGAATAATATATTTTCCAGTTTACCGCAAATCCCCACCCTCACTCTGGTGCCTCTGGGAAGATAGGGATGGGGCAGAGCCATTCCCCAGTGATAACCTTTACCCGGGGCCTCCTTTGATTTGGCAAAAGTATTGCCCAGCATAACCATATCCGCCCCGCTGGCAAAGGCCTTGCATATATCGGCGCCTACGGTCATTCCGCCGTCGGTAATTATTGAAACATATCTTTTTGTTTTTTTATAATAATCATCTCTGGCCCGGGCGCAGTCCATTGTAGCGCTGACCTGAGGTACTCCTATACCCAGAACGCCTCTTGTAGTACAGGCGGCCCCAGGGCCCACCCCCACCAAAACGGCGCTGGCTCCGGATTCCATTAAATCCATGGCCACATCGTAAGTAACACAGTTGCCCAGGATTACCGGAATCTCCATCTCTTTTATAAACTCATCCAGTTTTAATGCCGTATAATCGCTTGCATAATGATCCGCGGTAAGAACAGTTGCCTGAAGGCAGAATATATCGGCTCCGGCCTCTTTACTGAGCCTGCCGAGCCGCCCCGCACGCAGCGGAGTTGAGGAAACGCATACCCTTACTCCTGATTCTTTCATTTTTTTTATGACATTTACTACCAGCTCATCTTTTATCGGCTCTCTGTAAATATCCTGTAAAAGCGGGGTAACCTCTTCGGGGCGGGCCGCAATTATTTCTTCAAGGGCCTCTTGAGGGTTTTCGTACCTTGTAAAAACACCTTCCAGGTTAAGAACAGCCATTCCTCCCAGGCTTCCCATGGCTCCGGCAAAAGAAGGAGAAACAACTCCGTCCATGGCGCTGGCGATAAAAGGTATGTCAAAATCCTCTCCCGCTATAGCGCTGCGTACATCAACATCCTCCGGGTCAAGCGTTTTTCTTCCCGGTACTATCGCCACTTCATCAAATCCGTATACTCTTTCCATATTTATTCCTCCTGATTGTCCTTATACACTATCCGTTTATTCTCATCTATTTTAAAATCGTAAAAACAACTTGGCGCCTCTTTTTTAAGTAACTTTGCGATTTTTATAAAAAGTTCTCTTATCTCCCACTGCGCCTTAGAGGCACCCCTGAGTTCAATCATGTGCCTGAGCTGCCGGAAATTAGCAGAAAAAACTATTGTTGAAGGGCATGCGTTGGGGAGAACAAAGCGGGCGTCTTGCGGCGAAACCCCTTCGTTTAAAAGCCGGCTGTAAACATCAAAAAGCATACCCATGCTCTTATCGTACATCTCCTTCGTTTTTTTATTTTTTTCTATTGAAGGAGGTGTAACAAAAGCAAATTCTTCTTCTTTTACATAGCGCTGGGACCTCTGTGAAAAAGAACAGAGCCGGTGCCTTACCAGCTGATGAGTCAAAGCCCTGCTAACCCCGCTTAAATTAAAGGTAGCGCAGGCATGCTCTAAAACCGAGAGATGCCCCGCTTTTATAAGCTTTTTTATAAAAGAAGAGTGAGAATTATCCGTCATTTTATGCCGGGACATATAACAGGTCCTGCCGGAGCTCTCTATAAGCTTTTCCGCTTCAGGTGTAAGCGCCGTTAATCTGACTTCCACTTTATCTCAGCTCCACTTTTTCTATATATTCTTCAGCTTCTTTTTTCATCTCCTGCATTTCCCCCTGTTCATACTCTTTTACATTAGTGTAATTTTTATCCAGTGTCACCCCGGACCTGAAGTTCTGCAAAACAAATTTATCCGCCCCTCTCAGGGAACGCGCTATGGAGGCTACACTTTTTCTGTTTATTATACCGGGCACCACAGTTGTCCTGAATTCATAATCCAGGCCGCTGCCCGATATAATTTTAATGCTTTCTTTTATAACTTCTATATCAATATTTTTCAAGCCACAGGCGAGCGCATACTTCTTTTTATCCAGCGGAGCCTTTATATCCATAGCTATATACTCCACCAGGCCCTGCTGTATAATACTGCCCAGCTTGGAGGGCATATAGCCGTTGGTGTCCAGCTTTACCGGCAGCCCGGTATTTTTTATGTATTTTAAAAAATCAGTTAATCCTTCCTGAAGCAAAGGCTCCCCCCCGCTTATACACACCCCGTCCAGCCAGTCTTTTCTCTGTTTAAAATGCAGATTAACCTGCTCTTGAGGCACAGCCTCCGATGCATCCGGGTTTACAAGCCCGGGATTATGACACCAAGGGCACCTGAAATTACAGCCACCGGTGAACAGAGTCGATACTATTCTGGGGGGCCAGTCTATAAGAGAATCTTTCTGAATTCCGCTTACAAGCAAAAATTAAAACAAGGCAAGCTGGTCGTCCTTTATTCCGGCCGCAGAAGTTTCTTTTTCAGGCGCCTTTTCCCCTTCCAGCTTTTTTTCCTCAACTTTAACTTCTTCTTTTTCTTTTTTCGGCTTTTCGTCAGCCGGAACTGCTTCCGTTTTAATTTTAGGAAAAGCATAAGGCTTCCTGTCTTTAAACTCCTCCTGCTTGCCGTCGTTCCAATTCTTTACCGGCCGGTAATAACCCACAACCCGGCTGTAAACTTCGGTGCCGGTGCCGCATTCCGGGCACTGCGGATGCTCCCCGCTTATATATCCGTGATCCTCGCATACGCTGTAGGTTGGGGAAATGGTAAAATAGGGCAGAGAAGAAGAATAAGCCATCTTTTTAACCAGATTCTTGCATGCCTGCTCGGAAACCGGAGATTCCCCCAGAAAAGTATGCATAACAGTGCCGCCGGTGTATTTAGGCTGAAGCTGCTGCTGGTGCTCGAGAGCAAAAAAAACATCATCCGTATAAGATACAGGCAGATGCGAGGAATTAGTATAATAAGGCTCTTTTTCCCCTGCCGTTACAATATCGGAATACTTCTTTTTGTCCAGCCTTGCAAGGCGGTAAGCCGTGCCTTCGGCCGGGGTAGCTTCCAGATTATAAATATGGGATGTCTCCTTCTGATAGATTTCAAGCCTCTCTCTCATAAAATCAAGCACTCTGGATGAGAAATCAACTCCCTCCCTACTTGATATATCTTTGCCCATAAAGTTAAGGCAGGCCTCATTCATACCCACAAGCCCTATTGTGGAAAAATGCCGATCCAGGCTTCCCAGGTATCTCTTAGACCACGGCAGCAGGCCCTGCTCCATATTTTTATCCACATCCCTTCTTTTTATTTCCAGGGACTCCCTTGCCAGGTACATCAGCTCATCAAGTTTGTCCAGAAACTCTTCTTCGGTTGAACTCTCATAGCCTATGCGCGGAAGGTTTATAGTGACAACGCCTATGCTTCCCGTCTTTTCTCCCGAGCCGAAAAGGGCTCCGGTTTTTTTGGCCAGCTGGCGCACATCAAGCTGCAGCCGGCAGCACATGCTCCTTACATCATTGGGGCTCAAATCGCTGTTGATAAAATTCTGAAAATAAGGAATGCCGTATTTTGCCGTCATCCGGAATAAAAGGTCGGAAATTTCACTGTCCCAGTCAAAGTCAGCCGTTAAATTATAAGTGGGTATGGGAAAAGTAAATACTCTTCCGTCCATATCTCCTTCCAGCATAACCTCTAAAAAGGCTTTGTTTATCATATCCATTTGCTCTTGATAGTCGCCGTATTTGTCGCCTTTTAGTATCTTTCCTCCGTATATTACCCCATTACCTTTTAAATCTTCGGGAGGAGTAAGGTCGAAGGTAAGATTGGTAAAGGGAACCTGATTGCCCCACCTGGATGTTGCGTTTATGGCAAACACAAACTCCTGAATAGACTGTTTTACCTGCCGATAGCTCAGATTATCTTTGGCCGCCAGCGGGGCAAGATAAGTATCAAATGAGGAAAAGGCCTGGGCCCCGGCCCATTCGTTCTGAAGAGTCCCTAAAAAATTAACAATCTGCCCCAGCGCCGCGTTAAAATGTTTTGCGGGCTTTGCGGATATCCTGCCTCTTACTCCGTTAAATCCCTCCATGAGAAGCTGGCTGAGGGACCAGCCGGCGCAGTAACCGGCAAAAGTTCCCACCGACAGGTCATGTATGTGCATCTGTCCGCTTCTGTGGGCGCTGCTTATTTCCGGAGGATAGCTGTGATTCAGAGTATATTCGGCGATAACGGCTCCGGATAT
>JBNJFW010000069.1:0-7409 GCA_051747165.1 Elusimicrobiota bacterium
TTAATTATTAATGCCTCCGGTTCCAGGGCCTTTACTCTTTCCCAGTCCGCTATTGTTGTCCCTGAGCTTAAACTCAAGTACAAAAATTCAAATCAGAATTACCAGCACTTCGAATATGCCGCATCAACTACTCCGGTAAAGTTTTTTGACGGATATTTTAACTATATAGAACCTTCTATCTCTGCTCCTCTATCGCTAAAGCTCAGTGATGACTGGACCTATTTCTTTTCTCCTTCCTTCACTTACCGTAAATACATAAGCAGGGCCCCCAGAGACAGCGACGGAGAGTTTATAGAAGGCAAAAAACAGAACCGCCTTCTTGGAATTCATTCTACGGGTTTCAAAAAACAGACAGGAGAGAGTTCCTCCACAACGCTTTTTTTCACGTATCAGCACCAGTCTTCAAATATGAAATATGCCAATTACAATTATAAGGGGTTTTCCCTGGGCCTGAAATTTCAAATGGAGTATTAAAGCTTATATCTGTCTGCTGAACTCTTTTTTTGACATTCTTTAATACATTACTATAATAAAATATAAGTAAAAGAGTCGTCTTTTATTACTATAACCCTATGAAAAAACCTAAAATTACGGGCTTTATTCTATTACTTCTTTTCATTGCCTTCCCGGCTTTTGCCGGTGAGACGTACCTGTCGGATCCCGGTCTGGGATTATCTGCTGTTGCCGGCTTGTTCTTTCTGGGCCTGGCCCTTAACCTCACTCCCTGCGTGTATCCCATGCTGACCGTGACCCTTGCCGTATTCGGCACCGGCAGGGAAAAAAAGAAAATAAGGATTATAACCAAAGCTATTCTCTACGTTATGGGAATAGCCACCATGTACAGTCTTCTTGGATTAATTGCTGCATTAAGCGGGGGACTTTTCGGAGGCATAATGCAGTCCCGAGCAGTTCTTGCGGGAGTAGGGATTCTTTTTATTCTTCTTGCCCTGAGCATGTTCGGGCTGTGGGAGATACGCCCCCCTTCCCGGCTGGTAAACAGGGTGTCGGGAAAAACCGGCGCCGGGTACATAGGAATTTATCTTTCCGGACTGCTGGTCGGCGTTTTCGCCGCTCCCTGCGTAGGGCCACCTATTATAGCACTTATGACCACGGTAGGTCAGAGAGGAGATCCTTTCTACGGCTTTGCTTCCTTTTTTATTCTCAGCCTGGGTCTGGGTTTTCCCTACCTTCTACTGGCTGTTTTTTCTTCACTCATTCCCCGGCTTCCCAAGTCGGGCTCCTGGATGGTATGGGTGAGAAAAGTGCTGGGAGTTATCCTGGTAGCAGTGGCTTTTTTCTATTTATCTCTTGCCGCAGGGCAAAACCTTGTCTTTATACTGATCCCGGCCGTGCTGGCGGCAGGGGGAATATACCTGGCCTTTATTGAAAATACCGGCGCGGATAAAAAAATATTTACCTGGATTAAATATATCATGGGAGCAGTTTTTATAGTTGCCGCCTTTTTTATCTTCCGCTCGGGCAGGATTCCTTCGGTCAAATGGCAGCCTTACGATGCTCAAATACTTTCCGGAGCGGAAAACCCCTCTGTTGTATACTTTGCCGCCGACTGGTGTGTTCCCTGTCTTGAAATGGAGGTAAGAACTTTTAGCGTGCCCGAAGTCATGAACTCGCTGGAAGGCTTCAACCTTATGAAAGCGGACCTTACAAGTTACGAGACTCCTTCTTCCCGGCATCTGCGCCAAAAGTATGATATAGCAGGAGTTCCCACAATAATATTTATTGATAAAGAAGGAGATGAAATATCTCCGGCCAGAAAGGTAGGCTTTATTTCCTCCCGCGAATTAATTGATACGACAACAAAAGTAAAACAATACCTGCAGACCGGCCGCTACGAGCATGAGAAGGAAGTACAAGAGAAAAAAGAACCATCAACAGCAAAACTGATCTCAGATGTACAGTGGATACAGCCCGGAGAACCTTTTTATATAGGAATGCTCTTCGAGATAGAGCAAGACTGGCACCTTTATTGGATTAACCCCGGAGACTCCGGCATGGCTCCGCAGATAGAGTGGGATATCCCGGAGGGTTTTTCAACAGGAGATACCCGCTGGCCCCATCCGCAGCGTTTTCAAGAAGAGCCTTTCTTTACTTTCGGCCATGAAGAATACCTTCTTTTATCAAGAAAGATAACGCCGCCCGCAGATCTTAAGCCCGGTTCCAAAGTCCGCTTTGCGGCCGAGGCAAACTGGCTGGCCTGCATGGATATCTGCATTTCCCAACAGGGAGAAAGCAAACTGACCATGGAAGTAAGGGACGAAAGCCCGCCCCCGAATGAGAGGCGGGAAAAAATATTCACTCAAACCGAAAAATCTCTCCCCAGTAAAGCTCCCCGCTGGAAATTCAGTTTCCAAAAAAATGAAAACAATTTAATTCTTTACGCAAATCCCCCGGAAGAAATAAAAGAAGACATCATAGAAAACTCGGAGTTCTTTCCGCTTCAGCCGGGACTTCTACGCTCGGATCCGGCTCCGTGGATACGCAGCGGTGATATTTACAAAAAGGAAATGCGTCTTGAGGATCCTCCCGGAGAAATAGATATATTGGAGGGAGTACTGGTATTACCTGAAAACACACAAGGCATACCAAGAGCCCTTAGGGTAGAAGCTGCTAAAGATCAGTTACAATAGCTTGTAACTATACTCTTTCCCTCCACTGCCGCAACAGCAATTACTTATTCCGGAAAAATCGGGCATCCATCACTTTTGTCTTACAGCCCTGTTTACGGATTGCTTATTAATAAATTTCAGATCAATGAATTTGGCTTCTGCTTTTGCATACACCTCTTCTTTTTTTAGCAAAAACGCTTTCAGTTTATAAAGGGGGGACTTATTTCCGGCTATCTCTGCTTTCAACGTATATTCAGTGTCAAACGGAATTTGTTTTAAAAAACGAATATTCATTTTACCGGTTACTGCCTCAATATTTTTCGCAAAAAGGCAATGAGTCATTGCACTGTCAAGAAGAGCACTTATTACACCTCCATGAAGTATCCCCTCATAACCCTGACAATTACAGTCACCTCTAAATTTGCAGGTCACCGAATCCCTGCCATCCTTCAAGAAATTAAGATTAAAGGATGCGGGGTTTTTAGAACCGCACATAATACAGTGGTTATGCGATTTGACATTTTTAATAACTGAAGACATTTTTTTCCTTTAATATTTCACATAGAAGCATTAATCTTATCCTTGATTTTTCTCACACATTCAGACTCTTGTGAAGCAGGTTCATATTCAATTATTGTTTTTTTAAGTTTTACCGACTCTGAAAATTTTTTCGAATAAGGAATCTTTTCAAGTATTTCAATATCATTTTTGAGCAGTTTCTTTTCAATTACCCGATTATTTTCCATGTTCAAATCAAACTTATTGATTACTGCTTTAAGGGCAACACCAAAATGCTGAGCAACTTTTATTACTCTTTCCATATCGTGTATGCCGCTTTTAGTGGGCTCGGTTACGACCAGGGCCAGGTCCACTCCGCTTAAAGAAGCTATTACCGGACACCCTATACCCGGAGGCCCGTCAACTAAAAGTAAAGAAGAATTGTCTTTTTCTGCTAATGCTTTAGCTTTATTTTTTACTTGGGCAACCAGCTTCCCCGAATTCTCTTCGCCCGGTTTAAGCAGGGCATGCACCATCACCCCGCAGCTGACGCTGGAAATATAGCTTTCACCCGATTCTTTCTGAACCATATTGATAGCTTTATTTGGGCAGTTCCAGGAACATACGCAGCACCCCTCGCATGATACGGGATCAATATTGAAATCTTTATCAATTGCCGAAAACTGACACAGCTGCCGGCACATACCGCACTGACTGCATATATCCTTATTTATTTTAGCCAGTTTACCACCTTTAAAAACTTCTGTATCTTTTATCCGGGGCTCCAAAAGAATATGAAGATCAGGCGCATCCACATCGCAATCTGCAACAACGATATCCTCATATAATCCTGCCAGGGCTGCAGTCAGTGTCGTTTTTCCCGTACCGCCCTTGCCACTTATTATAAGTAGCTGCTTCATTTACATTCTCCTGTTATTATCTGCCCAGGATTTTTAAATTTACTTATAACGTCATTTTCTATCCCCGGAAAAAACTTCTCTTTTATTATTCCCTTTGAATAATATGATGCAAACTCTCTTGAAAAAGGTATCTTGAACATGATTTTTAAATCTTCCCTTTTGGCAAAATCCTCAATTATGGCGTCTTTGCCCTCGGAACGGTTTATTACAATACCGCAGGGAATATCAAGTTTACTGACAACACTCCAGGCTATTTCCAAATCATAAAGGCCAAAAGGAGTGGGCTCGGTCACAAGAACAACATAATCAGAACCTTTAACCGTCTCTACCATCGGACAGTTGGCACCCGGGGGTGAATCAAATATTACAAAATCAGCATCATTTCTGATTTTTTCTTTTAGTTTTTCAATAAGAGGATTGGCCCTGGCTTCTCCGGTATCCATAACCGCATAGTTAAAGTATATATTTTCGCGGCATGCATAAGAGAATATATCTCCTACCCGGCGAAGACCTTCGCTAATGGCACCCTCGGGGCATACCACAAGGCAGCCCCTGCAGGGATGGCAGAGTTCCTTAAAAAACATAACATTGTCTTTCATAACCAGCAGGCAGTTATATTCGCACACCTTTTGGCATTTTCCGCAAAAAGTACATTTATTTTTATCAATAATTGGATAAAAAACCTTTACTTCCCGGGAGCTTTCAGCTTTGCCCGCAAAAAAAAGGTGACAGTCCGGGTTCTCCACATCGCAGTCTAGAAGCTGAACTTTATACTCCTGCGAAAGCAAGCGGGTAAGCAATATGGAAACTGTTGTTTTACCTGTACCTCCTTTTCCTGACGCTACCGCAATCTTTTTCATTTACTATTCTTTTTTTTATTATCGCCGGTTTGCCCTTCTTTTCTGCGGCCGGAGTATTGCCTGCCTTCAATAACCGCCTCTGTTCTGGGGATACCGTAATCTTTACCGTCTCCGGGCCTGCAGAGGCTTTCCCCTCCACTGAGCTTGCCTTCCACAATTTTACTTACTATGTTATTTATACTTCCGGACACTCCCAGTATTGTCTGAATCCCCGATTCATCAAAAAGCCCTCGAGCTCGCATACCCATGCCTCCGGCAACTATGCATTCCACTTCTTTACTCTTTAGAAATTCAGGCAGATATCCCGGGTGATGCCCCGGATTAGCGATAAGATCCCTGCTCTTGAGCTTACCTCCTTCAACCTCAAGAATAGTAAATGAGGGACAACGCCCGAAATGAGCTGATACAGAACTGCCATCAGTTGAAATTGCAATTTTCATAAAACACTCCCTTTAAAATATAATTTCTCTTCCGCTTCCTACTTGTATAAAATTCTCTTCGCCTTTTTTTTCAAATACTGCAATCTGCCTGTCTCCGGTGCAGTGACAGGGGGCAAATTTCTTAACACCTTCCTTTTTTAAATCTTCTATTAAGTTCCTCACCTTGTATTCGGAAAAATCTTTCAGGTGAAATCCACCCGCAATCGTATCCACATCCATGTTGAAAATGGCTTTAACTTTTCTCACCATATTCAAAATTCCCGGATGAGCGCATCCTGTGATAAGAATAAGCGCCTCTTTTTTATATATGACCAGTGCCTGTTCTTCAGGTCCGCCCGGCATTGAATACAAAGGTGTAGTATAGACATTTTGTATAAGTTCCATTTTCGAATATCCGCTTAAGGTATAAGGGTGACCGGATTTTTTCACCATTTTTTTAAATTCTTCATCAAAGCCACGGGGAATATATACATGTGCTTTTTTATTAATCTTTAAGAAACCTTCCGCGCCATCCTTATGGTCCCAATCTTTATGGGAAAAAGTAAGTACGTCAATACTTTGCGGCTCTATACCGGCCTTAGCTATATTCTTTAACAGTTTTTTTGAATTATCCCCGGTATCAAAAAGGAGTCTTTGATTACTGTCATTTATTATAAGGGCCGAGAAACCCCAACCGCTTTCCCATCCTTTTAAATATCTTTTGTTATCATATAAAATTACAGTTTTCATGATTCACAGCATCTTCTGGGTTTGCCACAGGAATTTTTCTGCTCCCAGCATAGATATAAATATTCCAAACTTTCGCCCAATTGCCTTTTATTTAACTGCCGCTATCTGCTTTAAAATGGCTGCCCACAGTAGGTCCGGCTGCGGCTTTTAATTTACCTTTCTTAAGTGCCGTTAATGCCTCCATTACACTGCCTTCTGCGGTAAAAGTGTAAACCTTTATTCCCGCGTTTGATAACACACTGCTTGCGTTAGGTCCTATATTTCCGGTTATCACCGCAGCTGGTTTTTTCTCCATAACAAACTGCGAGGCCTGTATACCCGCCCCGTGCGAGGCATTTGCAGCTGCGTTTGCTAAGGATTCAAAGTTTTCGCTATCTTCGGTATCCAGAAATATAAAATAAGCACACCTCCCGAACCTTGAATCAAGTTTTGAATCAAGGCTTTTTCCTGTTGATGTCAGACATACTTTCATGATTTTCTCTCCTTTACTCTCGGCACAGGAAACAGCGGATAACACTGCTTCCTGCGCCAATCCTTCCTTCACTAACTATCCTTGCTTTCTTTCTGAAGCGCTTTTATTTGTTTTTCGATATCCTTAAGTTCTTCTTTCAGATACCCGCTTTCCTCTTTAAGCGCTTCGGCTTTCTCCTGCGGACTCATCTGCTGCGGAGAATAAGGACCCGGTGCGCCTCCGGCCGGGAGCCCGGCGGCTGCCCTTGCCCATCCGGGCTGGCCTGTTGCGTAATACCAATTTCTACGGCCACGGCCGCGGCCGCCAAATCCTCTTCCGTAAGCAGAATAACCCCGTCCGGGAGCAGGATTCATATATCCGGCAACCCGGTAACCCGCGCAGAAACCGGCTCCTCGTCCGGTCATAGATCCTCGGCCCTCAGGGCCTGTTCTATCTCCTGCTGGCATTTTAACCACCTCCTTTTTAAAATTCACCATCTTTACATAATGTTAACGATAACCATTATCATTAACATTTAAATTTTTTTGCTTTTAATTAAACTCTCCATCTTCCTGTTCATTTAAAAGCCTCTTTTATGTTAATGATAATCATTATCATTAGCTTTGTCAAGTTTAAATAACTAGTACTACTATTTTATTCAAGACATTCTTTATAATATTAAATTAAGCACTCCCCCCACCGCCAGAGTTGAAAAAGCCATAATCAGTGTAGCTTTTATCATATCCTTTACTCCAAATTCTCTTACCAGGACCGCAAATGTAGCGGCACAGGGAAAATACATAGTAAGAGCCACACTGGCAATAATAAGCTGCTTTAAGCTCAGATCCAGCGGAGAAAGCATGCCCACCGCAACATCCTTTCTC
>JBNJFW010000070.1:0-7313 GCA_051747165.1 Elusimicrobiota bacterium
GACCCGTCATTTTAAAAATTCTTAGAAAAACCAGGGGGAGCACACCAAAAACAGGTATGAGAAGAAGAACCGAAATTCCTATACCAGCCTGAATATAACCGAAAGTTATCAGCTTTTTTTTAATATCTTTAAAGCCATATCTTCTTGAAAATTTGGCAAATATAAAGCTTCCCAGAGAAATTCCTGTAAGAAAGGCGCAAAGCATCGTTGCATACGCATAGACCGAAGACCCCAGAACCATGGATAAAATCCTTGTCCAGGTAATTTCATACACAAAAGTAGTTAAACCCGATATTCCAACTATAATTAATAATAATGCAGATGCCGACGATGAAGGCATTTTTTCTTTAATATGAGAAAAAACGGGACCTGTTTTTTTGTTTAGACTGTTAACATAATATGCTACAAGCAAATTGATTATAACCGAAAAATAAATTGTCCCCCTGACACCTATAATACGCACCATAAAATACGCAGTTAAAAATGCTCCCAGCACGGCTCCCAGGGTGTTAACAGCATAAAGTCTGGCTATACTAAAGTCAGCTGAATCATTCTCCCGCGTTTTTTCCTGGGTAAAATATTTACTTAAAATCGGGAGGGTTCCTCCCATAAGGGTAGTAGGAATAAGTATAATAACAAAACACACTATAAAAATTAAAAAAGTAGTAAAAAAATTAATTTGCGTGCTTCCAACGATGCCGTAAATCTTATGAACACCGGAAAAAATCAAAGGCGTTAAGGCGGCATATAATCCTATTGCAAGTTGAATTTTACTGAAACTTTGCAGCAGATTTATTTTATTGTTATCTATTAATTTTCCAAAGTATCTGGAACCTAATGCCAGCCCTCCCATAAAGCTCGCAAGAACAGTGGATATAGCATACATGGAGTTTCCAAATATAGTCCCCAGTATCCTCGCCCACAAAATCTGGTATATAAGACCGGTTGCGCCGGTTAAAAAAAAGATAAACAGTAATTTTCGTTTAATATTCATTAAAACAACCAAAACTTCCTCCCCCGCTGATCGGGAGAGCTCTTTTCAATTTTTTCAATGGCAGTGCCGGCTGAGTTTTTAACCTTTTCACTGCTGTCATGTTTGCTTATATTGCGTAAAGCATCTTTTGCTCTGTCTTTTACATTTTCTTCTCTTACCGCAATTTTTCCCAGGGCCTGAGCGGCTGCTTCCCGGACCGGACCGGCAGGATCATTTCCGGCAATTCTTATTAATTCATCAACTTCATCTTCGCCTCCGGACCGACCGAGAGACTTCATCGCCGATATGCGTATGTTTTCGTCTTTGTTTTCAGCAGCTTTCAGCAGATTATTTTTAACCCTGCTCTCTTCAAACCCGCTCAATGCTTCGGCAGCCATCGCCCTGGCGGCAGGCAGTTTATCCTCATCAAGAATATCCATAAGGGGCTCTACAGCCCGCTCGTCCTCTATCTCCCCAAGAGCCACTATTGCGTTAATTCTCACACCGGGAACTTCGTCGCTTAGGGCGTCAATAAGCTCGGGCACGGCTTCTTTTACTTTTTCACTACCCAGCCGGCGGGCCTCACTGCTTCTTACAACGGGGTTTTCATCCCGGAGCAGAGGAAAATCGGAAGCAAAGCAAATAACACTTGAAATCATTATCAAAAAGACTGTATTAATAATATAAACAGCTGTTTTCCTCATTGTCCTACGTCTCCCTTTATTTTTTCTTTCTCGGGTCTCATAGATCTCCTTTTTCTTATTTGTTCCAGTTTTTGTCTGTATTCCCCGACCATATCGGCGGATTCATCACTTTCACCCTCATCTATTCGGTTAATTATTTTTTCAAGCTGGGTAATTTCTTCCTCTGCAAATCTAAATGCCGGTTGTCCCAGCAGGGATTCAATTAAGGCCCTGCCAACTTTCTCTCTCTGAATTTTTGAAGCTTTACTTAAAAGTTTTTCTTTGCTTTTCTCTGTTCCCATCCTCCCCAGGGTCCTGAGAGCAACAGCTGCCAGCATTTGGTCTTGATCCTCGGCAGTGCGGCTCAGCTCGTCAATAACTTCATCTCCGTGAAAGGAGCCCAGCGCCTGGGCGGTCATTATCCTTACCGAACGGGAAGAATCGTTGCGGAGAACTTTCAGCATGGGTTCTATGGCCTTCTCAGCTCCAAGCCTGCCCAGAGCTATCGCAGCACTTGTTCTTACCCCGGAAGAGGGGTCTTGTAGCATGGGGATAATACGGGGCGCGGCTTCTGTTTCAAGCTCATTTCCTATCCTCTGGATTTCATTCATCCTTACCGGCGGGGAAGTGCTCTCAAGCAGCGAATATTCCGCCATAAGAAAAGTATACGTACCGGCAAAAATTAATGCTGCGTTAATTACAACTTTAATAAAAATATTTATTCTATTTTTCATTTAAACAATTCCTTTTCTTTTTTCTCAACATGCAGAAAAATCCACCTGTTTATTTCTCTGAATCTTGAGAATACAAAGAGGTTTTTTAAGATGTGTTTATTCCAGAAAGACGGGAACCCTGAACCTGGGCTCGTCATTTGTTTGAAGTTTGACACATAAAAGAATCATGAATGCGCCTAAAAAAGACGCCGTCAAAATAATATTGACAGCGCTCATGGGATAAGAAGATTTTTCCGTCATTTTTAAAAAGATTTCCTTGTTTCCGTAAAAAACCGAAAACATGGCCCGGGGTAAATCCAGACTGAAGTCCGGCAGAATTTTTTGAGGTTCTGAAGGAGGAGAAACTTTTTTAACAATGCCGAAAGGCGATATCTGTGAATATACCCGGGTAAATACCGTATCCCGGAAAATAATCTCGGACTCAATTTTTCTATTCTGCGAGTCTCGTAAATCCAGGGAAAAATGATTTATACCTCCGGACAATCCCTTATCGCTGAAGGCAAGTACGCGGCTCCCCGAAAGCAGGATAAATGTCAGCAAAAGTATTATAGTCTTTTTTCTCTTCATATTTTAATCAATGCTCCAATAAAAAAACCGGTTAAGCTGATAAGGCTTAACCGGTTTCATATTATATCCTTCTTTGCCGGCAGCCCAGCCCTCCGGAAAACCGGAGCTGTGACTTTGCGAGCCGCCCGTTACCGGGCGGGGTGCCCTTATCAGCAACTTTTTATTCTTACAACTTCCACTATAAAACATAACATCGAAGTAGGAATTTGTCAAGGTTTCAGTTTAAATTATTTTCGTTTAATAATTTCAGTAGTTTTTCTATTTTCATCTTTTTTTAAAAGTGAACGTATAAACTGTGATTTTTCAAACATCATTTCAAATCTCTGCTGAACTGTAAGAGACATAAGAAAATCAAGTTCAAAGTCTATTTCTTTTTTTTCGTTATTATTATCTGATTTAAATACAGCCATTACAAATTATATGTTTAGATCTTTTGTTAATGTCTTTCACGGGTTTGTTCCTGATGGTTTTTTATGTAAAATATATTCAAATTATTATAGAAACCAGCTACTCTTCTAGAGGCTATCATAACAACAACCAACACACCTGTCAATAGTACAGCTCAACTTTCAGCGCGGGATAAACTTTTTTAGCTTTAATTCTTTTTTTGCCGCTTTTAAAATGTCACCGCCTTTGCTTTCTACTTCAATTTTTTCCCCGGATACAAGTTTAAATACAAGTTTGTTTTCCCTTACGCTGAGCTGCTTTACGCCGGAGCGGGAAGCCAGAATCTTGATATTTATTATTTCTATAAGATTTTTCGCCCTGGGAGGGAGAGGGCCGAAGCGGTCATTCATTTCCTCTTTTATCTCTTTCAGCTCATTAAGGCCGGGCACGGATGAAAGTTTTCGGTAAAAGGCAAGCCTGAGGGGCGCATCTTCTATGTAATCGGAGGGGATATAAGCGGAAACGGGAAGATGTATTTCCACTTCAGGGGGAGGAATGTATTCTTCGCCTTTTGCTTTTGCTACTTCCTGTTTTAAAATTTCCATGTAATGGTCAAAGCCCACCTTCAGTATGTTGCCGTGCTGGCGGGGGCCCAAAAGCTCGCCGGCTCCTCTTATCTGAAGGTCTCTGAGAGCAAGCTGGAAGCCGCTTCCCAGGGAGGAAAAACTTTCAAGAGCTTTAAGGCGCTCCTTTATCTTTTTTGTCAGCTCCATATGCCGGGGATACATAAGGTAACAGTAGGCTCTCATGTCCCTTCTTCCTATTCTGCCCCTGAGCTGATATATATCGGACAAGCCGAAGCGATGGGCATCATTAATAACCATGGTGTTTACATTGGGAAGGTCAAGGCCGTTTTCAATTATGGAAGTTGAAACCAGAACATCAAACTTTCCTTTCCTGAAATCATCCATAATTAAACTTATTGAAGCCGGGCTCATCCTGCCGTGGATATATCTGAATGAAGCCCCGGGCACATGCTTTGAAAGCATGTCTTTTATTTTGCCAAGGCCCTGCACCCTGTTATGAACAAAATAGCACTGCCCTCCCCGGGAGGTTTCCTTTAATACGGCTTCTTTTATTGTATCCATGTCAAAAGGCATGACTTGAGTTTTTACGCTTTGCCGTCCCGGGGGCGGTGTGTTTATAAGAGAGAAGCCCTTTACTCTTCCCATTGCCATGGCCAGCGTTCTGGGTATGGGGGTAGCGGTTGTTGTAATTAAATCCACTTTTTTATAGCGGAACCTCAGTTCTTCTTTCTGCTCAACTCCGAACCTCTGCTCTTCATCCACTATTATAAGGCCGGGAGAGGGGAATTTAATATTTTTATTAAACAGCCGGTGGGTGCCTATGACAATGTCAGCTTTACCGGAATTTATTTTTTCTACTGCAATTCTTTGTTCAGAAGAAGAATCAAGGCGGGATAAATGCTCTATAAGCACCGGAAAATTTGAAAACCTCTGCTCGAATGTGGCCAAATGCTGGCGGGCCAGTATTGTGGTCGGAGCTACAAGAATCACCTGGTAGCCGTTTATTACAGCCCGGAAAGCCGCCCTGGCCGCCACCTCTGTTTTTCCGAAACCCACATCCCCGCATATAAGCCGGTCCATAGCCTTATCTGACTCCATGTCCTTTAAGGTCTCCTCTACCGCCTCTCTCTGGTGCAGAGTCAGTTTATAGGGGAAGTTGGAAGCAAATTCTTTTTCCAATTCTTCATGCCTGGGAAATGCAATGCCCCTGCGGCTCCTGGTTTTAAAAACATCAATGAGTTTTTTTGCAAGTATTTCTACACTGCGGCGCACTTTGCCGGTCTTTTTTTTCCATGTTTTACCGGAGAGCGAATCAAGTCTGGTCTTCCATCTGCTGCCTACATATTTCTGTACCATGTCCGCATTTTCCACCGCCACATAGAGCCTGCCGCCGGAAGCATACTCTATTTTAAGAAAATCCGAAGTCATTCCCGAATAACTCTTTTTAACTATACCCTTAAATATACCTATTCCGAATTTACGGTGAACAACATAATCTTCCGGATTAAGATCCGAGAATTCCTCCACCGGATGAGAAGGAGGAGGCTCGGGATGAAATACTTTCTTTTTTGAAGGAAATATATCTCCGGGAGACAATATAGCTGCGGATAAATCCTCGCTAATAAAACCCTCGCTCAGGGACGAGTGAAAAAATTCCGCTTCTATACCGGCTTCCTCTTTAAGGGTCTGTATAACAGATTGAGCCTGGGAAGGTGAGGGAGAAGAAATAAATATGCGGTAATCTTTTTCCGCAAGAGCCTCTACCTGAGAAATAGCCGCGTTAAACGTGCTGGTGTAAGAAAAAGGGCTTGTAGAGAATTTGATGTCTGCTTTTTTATAAGCGCTTTGTATTAAAACCTTTGCTCCGCGGGGTAGAGGAGGAAACTCCTGATAATCTTCTGTGTGAAAAACAATGCTGTTTTTTTTAAAATAATCAGCTATGCTGCCTTCGTTTTCAGGAGAGGAAAAAGGAACAACCCGCCCTCGTTCTTTTTTTGGCCCGCTCCGCTGATCGGAGGAGTTAAACTCTTTTATATCCATCACCTTATCCCCCCTGAAAACAACCCTCAAAGGTTTGTCCGAGTAAGGCGGCCAGAAGTCTATAACCTGTCCCCGCCGGGCGTATTCTCCCGGCTCCCCTACTGTCTGAACCCTCATATATCCCGTGGAAGAAAGAATTTCAATCAGAGGAGAATACATTTTTTCCCCTCTTTTAAAAACTTTTTCTTTTTTATGAAAATCCCCGGGCAGGGCTAAGCCTTCCTTTAAAGCCGGAAAGGATGCTATCAATATCAGGTCTTTTTCCTTTAAAAGAATATCGGCGGCTTTTACTCTCTGAACTGGATCATCGGAGGGAAGAGTCAGGATTTGAACTGAAGAAAAACTTTTTATGTAATCAGCGAAACTATGGATTTCCCTGTCCGAGCTCACTGTAAAAAGCATCTGCTCTCCCAGTTCTTTTTGGAGCTCGGCCCCCACGGAGGCCGCCGCGACTTCGGTAAGCCCCGATGTATAAACTGCTTTACCGGGAGAAAGAGCGGAAAGGAGTTCTTTAAATAATTTCGATTTGCTCCAGAAACGCTTCACGGCTTTCAGGAAAAAACTTTTTTAATAAGATAAATGTCGGATTTATAAGAAAGCGCTTGCAGGGCTTCTTCGTAATCCATCCAACTGGTTTCTTCTACGCTTCTGTCCGGGCTTCCTTCTTTTTTTACAGCTTCCATTAAAAACCACTTTACTTTTTTATTGACAAGAGATGAATCCCTTTTAAAAAGATATCTCGTTTCACCCAGCTCCCTTTTAATGCTGCAGCGGTAGCCTGTTTCTTCCCGGACTTCCCGTATAGCGGCATGGCGCGAATCTTCTTTTTTTTCTATTTTGCCTTTAGGTAAAGTCCATAACTTTTTGTCTCTGCTTTTTGAAGTTCTTATTAAAAGGACCCGGTTTTTGCTTAAAACCACCCCGCCGGCCGAAAATTCAAAGTGTTTTCTAGAATTCATTGCTTTTTCCCAGGGCCTCGCTGACAAACCTGGAGGGTATATGCCACCTGCTCCTGCCGTAGAGCATTCTCTGGGAGGCAGCAGTAAGATAAAGGATATCCTCCGCCCTGGTCATTCCCACATAGCACAGCCTTCTTTCTTCTTCCATCTGAGAAGGATCGTCAAGCGCATCTCGGTGGGGAAACAGTTCTTCTTCCAGTCCGGTTATAAACACCACCGGAAACTCCAGCCCTTTAGCCAGGTGAAGGGTCATAAGAGTAACACATTCCTCGTCTTCTTCCCATTTGTCGATTTCCGAGACAAGAGAAATTTCACCCAGTATTTCTTCAATGCTCTTATCTCTGCTTTCCTTTTCGGAAAACGCCGATACAAGCTCCTCTATG
>JBNJFW010000071.1:0-7308 GCA_051747165.1 Elusimicrobiota bacterium
GGTTATTGAAGTAAAAGATACCGGTACGGGCCTGAAGTAGGAAGTAAAAGATAAAATGTTTGACTACTTTTTCACCACCAAAAGAAACGAAGGGACGGGCCTGGGCCTGGCCCTGTCCTACCAGATAGTGCAGGCGCACGAGGGCCATCTGGATGCGGACAACAGCCCTGAAGGGGGAGCTGTTTTTACATTGAAACTGCCGCTTGCGTAAGATAAGTGACATTAAAGAAATAACCCCTGCTAAGAAGCTAAGCTGAGTTTTAATTAACATTTCACCTGATTTTAATTGAAATATAAGACATATTTTTATATACTTCATTTTAATCCAAAGGATGAAATCTCAAAGAGAATTAAATTTTATTATACTTGCGGGCGGCAGGGGCAAAAGAATGAAGTCAAGCATTCCCAAACCTCTTCACCGCCTGGGAGACGCGAGCATGCTGGAGCATGTTATCTGTGAGGGTAAAAAGCTGGACCCCGACAGGCTGATTGTTGTTTACAATGATGAGAGGGTTAAAAAGAAGGCGCTTGACTGCGGCTGCGAAACGGCGCTGCAGGAGCAAACTCTGGGAACTGCCGATGCCCTGAAAGCCGCTTTTAAAAGTTTTCGGATAAAGGGCACGGTTCTGGTTAGCTGCTCGGATATACCTCTGGTGTCTTTTTCCATATATGAGAGGCTTTATTTAAAGCATGTTGCCGAGTCTGACTATATAACGCTCCTGGCGGCCCGGGCTCCCGATCCCGAGGGTTACGGGAGAGTCGTTAAAGGAGAAAAAGGCTCTTTAAGAATAGTTGAGGAAAAAGAGGCGGGGGAAGAAGAAAAGCAAATTGATCTCATTAACAGCGGGATATACTGCATGGAAGCTGAGGGGCTTGAAGAGTATCTGTCTATGATAAAGAAGTCCCCGGTTAAAGGCGAATACTACCTTACGGATGTAGTCCAGATAGCAGGAGAGAATGCAGAAAAAGTGGGGCTTATTGAATGCGAGCATGATTTAATAATGGGGGTCAATACAAAACAGAATCTTAAAAAGGCGCAGAGCAAGTTGGAGAAAAAAACAGGAAGAGGAAATGAATAATTCAATGAAAATTTTTACCGGTAATGCCAATCCCGGTTTGGCCAAGGATATATGCGGTTACCTGGGTATGGAGCCCGGAAAAGCTCTAATAGAGAAATTTTCCGATGGGGAGTGCAGGGTTAAAATTCTGGAAAGCGTAAGGGGAAAAGATGTGTTTGTCGTTCAGTCAACGGCTCCGCCGGTTAATGATAACCTTATGGAGCTGCTGGTAATGATTGACGCTTTTAAAAGAGCTTCCGTAAAGAGAATGACTGTTGTTATCCCTTATTTCGGCTATGCCAGGCAGGACAGGAAGGATACTCCCCGGGTCCCTATAACAGCCAAGCTGGTAGCCGACATGCTGCAGACAGCCGGAGTTGACAGGGTGCTGGTTATGGATATTCATTCAAAACAGATTCAGGGCTTTTTTGACTGCCCGGTGGATAATTTGCAGTTTTTACCCGTGCTTATTGATTACGTTAAAGAAAAAAAGATAAAAGACCTTACTGTTGTGGCCCCCGACCCCGGCGGAGTCGGAAGGGCCAGAAACCTGGCAAAAAAACTTAAATCCCCTCTTGTCCTGGTTGATAAGAGGAGATCCGGGCCCAATGTCTCAAGAGTCTTTCACGTGGTGGGAAAAGTTGCCGGAAGGAATGCTTTGATACTGGATGATATGGTGGATACGGCCGGGACGCTGACCCAGGTGGTAAAGGCACTTAAGAAAAACGGAGCTAAAAAAGTATATGCCGCGGCCTCGCACGGTGTTCTTTCGGGAAGGGCTCCGGAAAAGATAAGAAAAAGCGAGATGGAGGAATTAATTATTACCGATACCATAAAGTATGCAAATGACAACAGGCTTCCGAAAGTCAAGGTGCTGTCCATAGCGGAGCTTTTAGGTGATGCAATGATGAGAATCCATACGGAAAAATCCGTAAGTGATTTATTTGTATAAAAGGGAATAAAAAAACAAGGAGAAGAAATAGTTATGGCTGATCAAGTAAAGTTAAAGGTTCAAGACAGGGAAGATTTTTCCGGGAGCCGGCTTAACGAACTGAGGAACTCCGGGAATATACCCGCGGTTTTGTACGGGCCGGATGTTGAAAGCACAAGCATATATGTTGATTCGAAAAAGCTGAAACAGGCAATTTCGGGGGAGCACGGAGAAAATGCCCTTATTAATCTTAAAGTGGGAAAGGGCAAAGCTCAAACCGTTATAATCAAGGAAATCCAGGTTGATCCCGTAAGTATGGCTATAAAGCATGTGGATTTTTGTCAGATAAGGATGACGGAAAAGGTTCATGTTGATATTCCGGTGGAAGTTGCCGGCGAGGCTCCGGGGGTGAAAGCAGAAGGCGGAGTTTTGGACCATGTTATCAGGGAGGTACCCGTGAGCTGCCTGCCTTCTGAAATACCTGACAATTTTGTGTTGGACGTAAGCGGTCTTTCTATAGGGGATGTTTTAAATATCTCAGATATAGAATGCAGTCCCGATGTGGAGATTCTTGCCGAGCCCGATGCGCTGGTAGTTCATATAGTTCCGCCGGATGAGTATTCCGAGCCCGAGGAAGAAGAGCTGGAAGAGGAAGTGGAACCGGAAGTCATAGGAGAGAAGAAGGAAGAAGAAGCCGAAGAAGAAGCTGAACCTTCCGGGCAAAAGGAAGAAAAGACTGAATAAATTTCTTTTTGCCGGCCTAGGCAATCCCGGATTTAAGTATAGATATACCAGGCATAATCTCGGATTTATGCTGGCGGATATGCTTGGTAATAAATTTAAAAAATCTCCGTCCGGATCTTTTATATATTCCGACAGAGATGAACTTGCGGCAGTCAAGCCTCTGACTTTTATGAACAGAAGCGGCATTGCGGTTAAAGAGGCCTTGGATTATTTTGATCTTGCCCTTGAGGATTTGCTGGTGGCCTATGATGATTTTAATCTTCCCCTGGGGAAGATAAGGCTTCGGCCCGGGGGGTCCTCCGGTGGGCACAAAGGCATTCAGTCTATAATAGACAGCCTGGGCAGCCGGGATTTTTGCCGGCTGAGGATGGGCATAGGGGGCGTGCATAGTTTAAACAAGACCGCTTATGTGCTGGAAAGGTTTAAGCCGGGAGAAAAAAAGATTGTGGAGGATATGCTGTCCGATGCCGCCGCGGCTATAAGGTGTTACGCCGGGCATGGCATTGAGGAAGCAATGAACAGGTTTAATTAACAGTAAATAGATGAGTATAAGAAAGCAGATAAAAAAACAGTTTGTTGCCGGGGTTGTGGTGATTTTGCCCCTGGCCCTGACCTTATGGATAGTCTGGGCGATTTTTCGGTTTATAGGAGTAAGTCTCATATCCTATCTGGCATATATTCCCTATGTT
The DNA here is from genome assembly GCA_051747165.1 of Elusimicrobiota bacterium. GTDB lineage: Bacteria > CG03 > SLGR01 > SLGR01 > PWQF01 > JBNJFW01. The sequence goes on from JBNJFW010000071.1 coordinate 3,423, forward strand.
TCCGACCTTCCTTCTTCTGTTCAGATGGGGTTAAGTGTTGTTCTGACTTTGTTTATAATATGGATTGCGGGTTTTTGGGCCAGCAATTTTGCCGGCAAATTTTTTATTTACAATATTGAAAAAATATTTTCAAAGACTCCCCTGGTTTCCAAAATCTACCGGGCAATGAAACAGCTTACCAATACCATGCTTGTAAACCGAAGGGCTTTTAAAAAAGTTGCTTTAATTGAATATCCCAGGAAGGGTATAGGAACTATGGTTTTTGTGACAGGAGAGAATTTAGAAAGCAAATCAGGTAATAAACTGGTGACCATTTTTGTTCCTTCTACTCCCAATCCCACTACCGGCTTTTGCATGATAATGCCGAAAGAGGAGGTACATGAGCTTCCTCTTTCTGTTAACCAGGCTGTGGAGTTTATTTTTTCGGCTGGAATAATTGTTCCCGAGGGCATGAATATTCCGGATTTGTTGAGTGTAAAGAAAACCTAAGGAGGGTATAAAGTTATGTTTATAGGAAGTATAAGTTCAATATGGATAGCTTTGTTCAGCGGTATCGCCGGACTTTTGTTTGTATGGATGGTTTCCAGGTGGGTTATAAAGTCGGATCCGGGAAATCAGAAGGTTCGTTCAATATCAAGAATGATACACAATGGCTCCATGACTTTTTTAAAAAGGGAGTACAGCTGGATAGCCATCTTTGCCGGATTTTTGGCTGTGATTATATTTTTCGCTATCGCCCGAAAGACCGCTTTTGCATTTGTGGTGGGAGCCTTCTGCTCTTCTCTTGCCGGATACATAGGAATGAAAGTTGCCACTATAGCCAACGGAAGGACCGCGCAGGCTGCTTCTAAAAGCCTTTCGGATGGACTTAAGATTGCTTTTCCGGGAGGAGCGGTTATGGGGATAAGCGTTGTAGGCCTGGGGCTTATGGGCCTGGCCGGCGTATATCTAATACTTATATGGCATGCCGGTCTGAGAGAATATTCGCTTGCGGCTCAGATTGCGGAGGCAACCTCTCTTATTATGGGTTTCAGCATGGGTGCTTCCTGTGTGGCCCTTTTCGGGAGGGTTGGCGGCGGAATATATACAAAAGCAGCCGATGTGGGGGCTGACCTGGTAGGCAAAGTGGAAACCGGTATTCCGGAAGACGATCCCAGAAACCCGGCCGTAATAGCAGATAATGTGGGAGATAATGTGGGGGATGTTGCCGGCATGGGGGCGGATCTTTTCGAGTCCTATGTGGGAGCCATTATTGCCGCAGTGGTTATAGCTTCGGCGGCAGGAAATACTCACGGAGTTATGCTTGCTTTTCTTCTTGCTGCCTGGGGAGTAATTTCCTCTGTTATAGGAGTCATACTGGTAAGGGTTTTAAAGGCCTCTCCCCAGGGCGCTTTGCGTAACGGCATGATTTCATCTTCGGTCTCTCTTTTAATAGGAACCTTTTTGCTCTCCAAGTTCTGGTATATAAACTTCAGCCCCTTCTGGGCTGTTTTTGTGGGACTTGCAGCGGGTCTTGCCGTGGGTTATACGGCCGAGTATTTCACTTCGGGCAAAAGCGTGCAGAAAATTGCCGAAAGTTCAAAGACGGGCCCCGCAACCAATATTATAGCCGGTACCGCTACCGGAATGTTTTCTACCGCTTTTCCTCTTCTGGCTATAGCCCTGGCTATAGTTATAGCTTATGCGGTGGCTAATGTGTTCGGGGTGGCCCTTGCCGCCATAGGAATGCTTTCTATAACCGGGATGACCGTGGCTGTTGATGCTTACGGCCCTATAGCGGATAACGCGGCCGGCATAGCGGAGATGGCGGGTATGGGAAAAGAAGTCAGGAAAAGAGCCGAAGCCCTTGATTCTGTGGGAAATACCACGGCTGCGGTGGGCAAAGGCTTTGCTATAGGATCTGCCGCTCTTACCTCTCTGGCTCTCTTTGTGGCCTACGCCATGACCGCGGATCTGGAGTTTATAGATATACTGCGCCCGGCAGTAGTGGCAGGAATGTTTATAGGTGGAGTGGTTCCTTTTGTCTTTTCTGCGGCCACCATGAACGCAGTTGGAAAAAGCGCTTACAAAGTTGTGGAAGAAGTAAGAAGGCAGTTTAGAGAGATAACCGGCCTGATGGAAGGAAAAAAGGAGCCGGATTATGACCGCTGTATTGATATAACAACCAAGGGAGCTTTGCGGGAGATGATACTTCCGGGAGCCCTGGCTATTCTTCTTCCCATTATCATAGGTTCTCTTCTCGGACTTCAGGCCCTGGGCGGCTTTCTGGCCGGGAGCCTTATTTCCGGCGTTCCCCTTGCCATATTTCTGGCCAATTCAGGCGGAGCCTGGGATAACGCCAAAAAATGGGTCGAAGAAGGAAATTTAGGCGGAAAAGGATCGGATGTGCACAAAGCCACCGTAATAGGCGATACTGTGGGAGACCCTTTTAAAGATACTTCGGGACCCTCTCTTAATATTCTTCTCAAGCTTATGGCTGTGGTCTCGCTTGTCTTTTCCGGCTTAATAGGAGATATGTATTTCTTCCTGGCGTCTCTTTTTTAACAAGCGGGCATGATAGCCGGTATAATAGGTCTGCCCAATGCGGGGAAGTCTGCGCTGTTTAATCTCCTGACGAGCAACAGCGTCCCCAGTTCGGCATACCCTTATTGTACCGTGGAACCCAATGAGGGAGTAGCTTTTCTTAAAGACAGCCGTATGGAAGACATTAAAAAGATGTTTCCCGGGGCGGTTATAAGTTACCCTTCAATTAAGCTTGTGGATGTGGCCGGGCTACCCCCCGGGGCTTCCCGGGGCGAGGGGCTGGGTAATCAGTTTCTTGGGCATATACGCGAAGCGGACTCCCTGGTGCATGTAGTGAGGGCTTTTAAGTCCGGCAGTGTAGCCGGGCCTGCCACTTCTTCTTCCTCTCCCGATGAGGATATAGAGCTGGTGGAAACAGAGCTTTTTTTATCCGATCTTCAGATTGTAGAGAGAAGGCTTAAGGAAAACCCTCAATCAAAGTATTATAAAAAAACCCTACAGCAGTTAAAAAACAAAGTAATACCGGAGCCTGATGAAGAGAATGTCCTTCTTACTCCCAAGCCTCAAATAATTGTTTTAAATATTACCAGCGGAGCCGCAAAACCCTCAATAACAGCCCAAAAAGTCATATACATAGACGTCCTCTTGCAAAGAGAGCTTCAGTTAATGGAACCGGAAGAAAGAAAAGAATTTATAAATGAAATACCAAAATGGGAGTCCAGCGTTGAAGATGTTTTGTTTGAAATAAAAAAACTGCTCGGGCTGGTTACTTTCTTCACCGCAACCGGAGGAAAAGAAATAAAAGGATATAATGTCCCGGCGGGAACAGGAATACAAAAAGCTGCCGGAAAAGTACACACCGATATGGAAAAGGGCTTTATAAGAGCAAAAGTTTACAATTACAGTGACATAGCTTTGCACGGATTCAGCTTAGAAGAGCTGAAAAAAAACGCCAAAGAAAGGGTGGAAGGTAAAGACTATAAAGTCAGGGACGGCGATATAGTGGAAATACTCTTTTCCTAGAAGAGCTTTTTTTTTAAGGCATTTCACACTAATTTCAAAAAACCCGGGATAAACAAAAGAGGTGCATTTTTAATGCATATTTATGAATTTCGCAACCAACATATACACAAAAATAATTAATTTAAGCCTTGCTTTATGTATGTTCTTTACATACGTGATAAGCGACTATGCCTATGCCTCCCGGACCCTGCAAAATGAAATAGAATTGGATATCCCCATAACCCTGGGTCAGGAAGTGGAGACCCACGACCCTGAGGGCACAGGCCCCCGGATAGTCTTAATCCAGGATTTGCACGTAAACTACGAAGTCCAGAAAAACATACAGAAAATAATAGAGCAT
>JBNJFW010000072.1:0-7274 GCA_051747165.1 Elusimicrobiota bacterium
AGGAAACAGTGAAAATAGAAATTCTTGGAACAGGTTGTCCTAAGAATTTCTATTTTCACTGTTTCCTCCTTAAATATTATCGCGTTTTTCAGCCCGGACTTTAATACTAACCACCGAATTCTCAATATTTTCCGGCTCGTCTTTTTTCATTTCTGAACTTTCTTTGTCAGCATCGTCAGAAATATTATTAAGCACGGATTTAATTGAGAAAACGGACCGGCCGGTAACTTTCACCTTTTGAAACCCTGCGTTTTTCATGTAACCCAGATAATCTGCTTCCAAACTCGCACCCGCAACGCATCCCACATAAGCATCTATTGACTTTTTCAACTTTTCCGGCAGCGGGCGGAGAAGCACAATATCTGAGATAAATAATTTGCCACCTGGTTTGAGAACCCTGTGGGCTTCTTTAAATACTTTTTCCTTATCAGGAGAAAGATTGATTACGCAGTTTGAGATAATAACGTCAACTGAATTATTTTCAACGGAAAGATTCTCTATTTCGCCCTGCCTGAACTCTACATTTTTATAATTCCCTTCCCGGGCGTTCTTTTTGGCTTTTTCCACCATTTTCTCTGTCATATCAACCCCTATGACCCGGCCGCCGGAACCAACTTTAGATGAAACGAGAAAAGCGTCAAATCCTGCTCCGCTTCCAAGGTCCAGCACCGTATCGCCTTCTTTTAAAGATGCTAAAGCTACCGGATTGCCGCAACCGAGTCCCAGGTTTGCCCCTTCCGGCACACCGGCCATATCTTCTTCCGAATAACCCAGGGCTTTGCTTATATCCCTGGCTTCATCTGGTGCTCCGCAACATGGAGATGATGAACAGCAAGAAGTTCCCTCCTCTGCTATCTTTCCGTATCCCTCTTTAACCGTTTTTTTTAATTTTTCTTTTTTCTTTTTCATAATACCACCTCTACATTTAAAATACATGTCCGTAAAACATACCGCTGGCGGTGGCCATAACCACAACCAGCAAAATAAATACAAGAGTTTTTTTAGTTCCCAGAACGCTCCGAATAACCAGCATATTGGGCAAACTCAACGCCGGGCCGGCAAGGAGTAGGGCCAGGGCCGGTCCTTTTCCCATACCCGAGCCGATTAGTCCCTGGAGAATGGGCACTTCTGTCAATGTGGCAAAATACATCAAAGCCGCGGACAAAGAGGCAAAAAGGTTTGCCCATAAGCTGTTTCCTCCCACCAGGGAGGCGACCCAGCTTTCGGGGATCAACGCCTTATGACCCGGCCTCCCCAGAAGGAAACCTGCCACCAGAACCCCCGCAAAAAGAAGGGGCAGTATCTGTTTGGCAAAACCCCAAGTGGATTCTGTCCATGTTTTTAGTTCATCCTTTTTAAACCAGCTGTATAATATAATTGCCAGTACTGCAAGTAGAGCTCCGGTTATATACCACTTTAGATTGTAAATAGCTTGCCATATCCTTATATTTTCATCCGGCCCCCAGTTAGCAAAAATAAGTATCCCTACCAAAATGGCGAAATAAATTCCGTTTTTCCACAAAGGTTTATCCGGACTTTCTTCTTCGCCTAACTGAAAACCACCTTCTTCGTGGCGTTCTTTTTCTTCTTTTAAAAATATAAAATGCATTAACAGACCTATAACTACTGAAAATATTATAGCCCCCACAGCTCTTGCTACTCCAAGCTGCAGTCCGAGAACCCTGGCCGTAAGAATTATTGCCAGAACATTAATGGCCGGTCCCGAATACAAAAAAGCAGTAGCCGGTCCCAGGCCGGCGCCTCTTTTGTATATTCCGGAAAAAAGAGGGAGCACCGTGCATGAACAGACTGCCAGAATGGTGCCCGATACGGAGGCTACCGTGTAAGAAAGAAATTTATTTGCATTTGCTCCGAAATATTTTATCACCGAAGCCTTACTGATAAATACGGCTATTGCCCCGGCTATAAAAAAAGCCGGAACCAAACATAAAAGCACATGCTCCCTGGCATACTCCTGCAGCATCATAAGAGATTCAAATACCGGCCCGGACAAACCAAGGCTTTCAAATGGAAGGTAATATGCCAGTAAAAATACGCCTAAAATTAATAAAAATTTATATTGTTCTTTTATACTTTTCATGATTTTTATCCTTTCTTTTAATATAAAAATTCCGCTTTAACTTCTCAGCTTGCTTTTTTTCTTTAAAACTGCCAACCCTGAAAACGGGTCGGATAAAGCAAGCACAATTTAATTATCTATAATGCTAATAAGTTCTGCACAATATTAAAAATATAGCCGGTAAGAATAATAGCTGCCGTTGTTATGGCAAAAAATATTACTATAAGCCTGGCTCTGACCGCCCGGCGCATCATTATGGCTGCCGGTAAACTTAGTGCCGCTACGGCCATCATAAAACTCAGGGCCGTGCCCAGCGGCACTCCTTTTCTAAACAGTACAACGGCTATAGGAACTATTGCCGCGCAGCTTCCGTACATGGGAACACCCAGAACAACAGCAATGGGCACACCCAGTATCCCCGCGCTGCCCACAACTGACTGAACCGTTTCGCTGGGAACGTAATTATGAATGATTGCTCCCACGGCTACCCCGGCTACCACCCAGTACCATATTTTGCCGGTAATAGAAACCGCTTCTTTAACTCCGTACTCAACTCTGTCCTTAAAACCGGGAAATTCTGTTTTTTTAGCGCTATCCCCGGCAGTGCCGGTAAACAGATCCGTATTTATATATTTTTCCAGATTGAACTTACCCAGAACCGTACCGGCCGTGATACCCATTAGCAAACCGCTTATCACATAAAGCCCGGAAACCACCCATCCGAACGAAGCGGCCATTAAAGCTACAAGATATTGATTTATCAACGGTGAAACGATAAGAAAAGTAAACACCACTCCCAGAGAAAGCCCCGCAGCTACCATCCCTATAAATATGGGTATCGAAGAACAGGAGCAAAAAGGAGTTACCGCTCCAAATAATGCGGCAAAAATATAGGGTTTAAACCCTTCTTTATTTAACCATCTTCTTAATTTTGAGCGGGGAATATACGACCGGACCACTCCAATAGCCCCAATCACCACAAAAAGGATAACCAGAATTTTTATACTGTCGTATATAAAAAAGCTTAAAACTTGGGCTACTTGTGATTGGGCGCTAACACCAAATAAGTCAAATATTAACCACTCACTAAAAGTTAACAGCACGACTTATTGCCATCACCTTTATCCGGGGTACCGCAGCAGTCTTGCTGATTTAGTTTTTCTTTTAACTTTTTATCTATTTTCCCAAATATATTTTCTAAAATATTTTTTTTATCTTCAGCTTTATTATTTTTTTTTGAATTATTACCGTCTTTCATAGTACTTCCTTTATTTTATACCGCTCACTTTCATCGCACTACTTTGCTTAACATGTATTTGTATCTTTCCCTATGCTGGAAAAACGACAGGAAAACTTGTTTTTTGACCTGAGGCAGATCCTAACCAGAAAAAGCATAACCGGCACTTCAATAAGAACACCCACTACTGTTGCCAGGGCTGCTCCGGACTGGAGCCCAAAAAGAGTCACTGCCGTGGCTATAGCCACCTCGAAATGATTGGAGGCCCCTATCATTGCCGCCGGGGCTGCCTCCTCGTACTTAAGGCCTATTAGTTTGGCAGCTTTATATCCCAAACCGAAAACAAAAAAGGTCTGAATGGCAAGCGGAACCGCTATCAGTACCACCACAAAAGGAGCCGAGAGAATGACCCCGCCCTGAAGCATAAAAAGATAGACCAGGGTGACCAGGAGACTGACCTTTGAAATGGTTCCCATGTCCTTTAAGAATACCGACTCGTACCAGTCAATGCCTTTTTTCTTTATAAGCGCCGTGCGGGAAATATAACCGGCCACAAGAGATACTCCCACGTAGAGCATAATGCTCAGAAATATCGTCATAAAGGGGATGGGCATATCCGCCACACCCAACAGGAAATTGCCCAAGGGGGCGTATAAAGCAAGCATAGTCAGGGAGTTTATTGCTACCAATACAAGGGTAAGCCCCATAAACCCCTTGGCCAGGTAACTCCAGACCAGCACCATTGCCGTACAGGGAGCTATTCCCAACAGTATCATCCCGGCCATATATTCCCCAGCCATATCAGCAGGTAAAAGAGGAGCGAAAACTATCCTCATAAACAACCAGGAGAAAAAAAGCATGGTGAATGGCTTTATACCCCAGTTAATTATCAGAGTCAAAAACACCGGTTTGGGAGCTTTAACCGCATTTTTAACTTCTTTAAAATCAATTTGTACCATAATGGGGTACATCATCCCGAATAAGAGCACCGCAATAGGCAAATTAACCCTTGCCACGGACAGGGAATCCAGAAAAGTTGCCACCCCCGGAAAAATAGCCCCGAAACCTATCCCGGCTATAATACCCAGTATAACCCAGAGGGTCAGGTATCTCTCAAAAAAGCTTATATCATATTTTGCATCACTCACTTTATTTCCCTCTTTTTATTTACACTGTCACTTTCCGGTAATATTTTTACGTGCCGGGGCACCTTGCGGCCGGTGCTGCCCGGGAGTATTTCTGCAATGGATCTGGGCCCTCGGCTATTTTTCAAGCTCCTCCGGCAGTTTCTGTACAAAAGCTTTTATCTCGTCCCTGACCCGCCGGTAATGATCAAGAGCCTCTTTTTCTGTTTTCGCCCCTTCGGCCAGGGACGGCGGGTCCTCAAAACCCCTATGTACAACCTTTGCTTTTCCCGGAAAAACAGGGCAAGTCTCCTTTGCGCTTCCGCATAAGGTTACCACATAACTAAAATCAATATCCATAAGTTCGGTCACATTCTTTGACCTGTGAGAAGAGATATCTACTCCCGCCTCAGCCATAACCTTAACCGCCCGGGGATTCAAACCGTGAGTTTGAATACCAGCCGAATATGGCTCAACAATATTCCCCTTTAAATGCCGGGTCCATCCCTCGGCCATCTGGCTGCGGCAGGAATTGCCGGTGCACAGGAACAGTATTTTAATTTTTGTTTCTTTTTCTTTACTCATCTTTTTTCCTTTTAATTTTCACATAACTCTTTCGGGTCACATGATACTATTTCCTCAAGTCTCTTTCTGTCTTCCACAGCTTCGGGAGTATTAAAAACATTATTTTTAATCCACTCTTTCAGGGAATCCGGAATACTCTCCGAGAGCCTGTAATAAACCCATCGTCCGGACTTTCGGGACTCTACCAGCTGTGCGCTGTGAAGCAGGCTTATATGTCGGGAAACCGTTGAAGGAGCAAATCCCAGCAACTCCCTTATCTGGCACACGCACAGTTCCCCGCAGTGCATAAGGGCCGCCACAGTACGCATACGGCTACCGTCACCCAAGGCTTTTGCTGTATTTACATGAAACTGCAATTTTTTCATTTGCTTATTTCGCATTATGACTAATTGTATAAAACAAAACTATAAATGTCAAGATATGGCAGGCTTTCAAATGGAAAAGAAAAGGGAAAATGAACTTATGATTCCTGCTTATAATTTGCTTGCCGGAACAATTCAAACCTTAACTCTTTTTCCAAAACCTTTATAAAACCCGAAAACTAATTTAATTAACTAAATCATTATCCGGTTTGAAGATATACTTTAAGGTATTCGATGTATTTTCTGTGGTGCCGGCTCAAGTCAAACTGTTTATTGTTCAATCCCTAAAGCTCATATTTTTTTCCTGATGATATCCATAGGCTTAACCGCTCGCCTCACACTTAATTTTACTGTCTGCCCTGCATGGGGAGCAGCATCCACCGGTTCATTGTTTTCATCATATATATCTGCAACTTTCTGCGTAAAATAGTCACGCCCGGGACCTATTACCTCAATAGTATCACCTATTGCAAACTTATTCTTCTGCCGGACAATTGCCGTATGATTATCGGCATCATATCCCAGCACTATTCCTGCCAGATCGTATCTGGACCTGTAAGTCTCTCCGTCATAGATGCAGCTCTCATGACCAGGCCGTGATTGAATAAACCCGCGAGTATATCCTCTATGGTTTATTTTCTTTAATTCTTCCATCCATTCCGGCTGAGGGACATAGTTCTCTCCCTCTTCCATATAACTGTCAATCGCCTTACGGTATACGGAAGTAACAGTCGCAGTGTACAGGAGGCTCTTCATTCGTCCCTCAATTTTAAAACTTGACACCCCGCTTTGAATCAGTTCCGGGATGTATTCTATAAGGCACAAGTCCCTGGAGTTCATTATATATGTTCCCCTTTCGCTCTCGTACACCGGAAAGTACTCCCCAGGCCTCTTCTGTTCGACAAGATGATATTTCCATCTGCAGGAGTGCGCACATAAGCCCCTGTTGGAATCTCTGTCTGCCATATAACTGCTTAACAAACAGCGCCCGGAGTAGCTTATGCAAAGGGAGCCGTGTATGAATACTTCAAATTTCTGGCCTTTCGGTGCCTGTTTGACTATCTCCTGGATTTCCTGGAGGGAAAGCTCCCGCGCAAGTGTTACCTTCCCGACTCCCTGCCCGAACCAGAAAGCAGCACTCTTTAAATTAGTGCAATTGGCCTGGGTACTCAAAGTTATGCTCAGTTGCGGAGCTATATCCCGGATAATCATTATTATACCCGGATCTGCAGCAATCACACCGTCTGCACCCATTTCATACAGCCTTTTTATATACCCGGGGAGGATTTTCAGGTCGGTATTATGCGGAATTATATTAACAGTAACATACACTTTTTTATTCCGGACGCGTGCATACTGAATCCCGGACTCAATTTCTGCAAGCGTGAAATTGTCCGCACCTGCCCTTAAACCGTATTTTTTTCCGGCAAGGTATACTGAATCCGCACCATAGTTAAAAGCCAGCTTCAGTTTTTCCATATTACCGGCCGGTGCGATCAGTTCCGGTCTTATTCTTTTATTTTTCACAAATGAAAAGATATTCTCCCTTACAAATTTTAAAATCCTTTAAACTATATCCGGCATTTTACTAGTATTAATATCTAAATTTGCACTGGCTTGTCAACATTACCGACTCAAACAGATCGTATTAATGCTACTGTGCCTTCAAGGCAAAAAGTTTAAAGCAACTCAGCTACTTTAATAAATTTTTAAATTGCTTTTCTTTTATAATTTCGACGTTTTCTTTTTTTGCCATATCCAGTTTTGAACCCGGATTTTCGCCTACTACCAGGTAGTCTGTACTAGAACTTACTCTGGAAGTAGCCCTGGATCCCAGGGACTCGATTTTCTCTTCGGCCTCTGAACGAGTGAAATCCTCCAAGCTC
>JBNJFW010000073.1:0-7214 GCA_051747165.1 Elusimicrobiota bacterium
ACCCGCATAAAGGATTCCGAATGCGTTAATATATCATTTCCGAATTTTTTTGATATACTCGATGACTGTGTCCAACGATAGATATATAATAACAATAGACGGGCCCGCCGGAGCAGGAAAAAGTACAATTGCCAGAAATCTGGCCAAAAAACTTAACTTCACCTATGTTGATACAGGCGCAATGTACCGGGCCGCCGCTTTAAAAGTAATAAATACAAACACTGAGTTAAAAAATAAAAAAGCAATTGAAAAACTGATAAAAAACACGGACATAATACTTAATCATGATAAAAACAACATCAGGGTTTACATGGACGGTAAAGATATTACACCGCTAATCCGGAACGGAAAAGTCAGTGAAGCCACCTCCAAGATATCCGCTATTCCGGGAGTAAGAAAAAAGCTGGTAAGTGTTCAGAGGGCAATCGCCAAAAAATTTAAAAAAACAGTTTTTGAAGGAAGAGACATGGGAAGCGCTGTGTTTCCCGACGCAGATTTAAAAATATATCTTGACGCGGATGTGTCTGAACGGGCAAAAAGAAGATTCAATCAAATAGAGAACGGAAATTCCCGCTTAACACTAAAAAAAATTAAAGCGGAAATAGTTAAAAGAGATAAACGAGACAAATCCCGAACGGTTTCCCCTTTGGAAATACCCGAAAACGCCTGCATAATTGATTCCTCGTTTTTAACTGTAGAACAGGTTACAGGTAAAATAATTGATTTACTGGCTTAGCAGAAATTTTTCATACCTTTTTTTTAAAACTGTCTTTCGTATGAAAGTCAGCGGCTGGAAAAATTTACCCAGGAATAAAGCTTTTATATTTGCTGCCAATCATAATTCTCTTATTGACCCCCCCCTGGCAGCTGCCGCTTTAAAAACCCCCCTTCATTTCATGGCAAAAAAAGAACTTTTTGATATTCCTCTTTTCGGAAAACTCATAAGAAAGGCCAATGCTTTTCCCGTCCGCCGCAACGCATCTGACAAAAGTGCAATAAAAAAAGCAATGAAAATTCTTTCATCCAACAAATCTCTTTTAGTTTTTCCGGAGGGCGGGCGGCGTGAAAGCGGATCAGCCATGAAAGGTGTTTCCTTCCTGGCGCACAAAACATCCGCCTTAGTGGTACCGGTCGGCATGAAAAACAACTATGACCTTCACCACATGCGAAGACTGTATGTAAACATAGCAGAGCCGGTCAAATTTCCTCTGCCCCCTCACACAAAGGCTTCTGCACAAGAGTATGAAAAGTTTGCGGCTGAAATACTAAAAAAAATATATATCCTGGCTCAAAAATAAAAGCAAAACACATTAACCCGCCTGTGTTGATATAATAGATAAAATAAGTAAATTATAGACAAATAAAAAAGCAGGCAGAGATAAAAAGCAAAATTAAAAATAATGAATCACGATAAAAAATTTTATTTAATAAAAAAGAAACTATCTTTTTATACTCATCTTTTGCCTTTAAACCGGCATGAAGAAAAACAGAAGTTTTTAGAATCCGAAACATATAATCCGATTTTTAAATACAGCATTAACCTTGAAAATGTAAAAGAGGCCCTTAAGTTCGCCCGTTCTCCCGGAAAAGAAGACAAAACGCCGGTTGCCTCCTTTTATCGCAGGTTAAAGCAGGAAACTGTACTTAAAGCAAAGCTTTTATTTAATATAGAAGATAACCGGAAATATAATACCCTCGTTGAGCAAATATTCGGTTCGCACAGTCTTGAAGACAAAAAACTGGCCTTTAAAATACTTGCTCAATCGGAGGATGAAAATCTATCCGAAAAAGTAAGCGCTTCTAAATTAAAAAAAGAAATAGAAGAAGAATTAAATAACGAGAAACTTTTCAATTGGAAGATAAGATTAAAAAAAAACATGAACAGCAAAATGAATCTTGTTGCTGCAAAAAACATGATCAACATAAACAGCTGCGCAGCTTTTTTTCCCCATGAAATCTACCGGCTTATAATACATGAAATAAGAGTGCATCTTTACCGAGCCCTTAACGGGGAAAGACAGAAGTGGAGTATATTTAAAACCGGAACCGCAGCCTACAGCGAAGCCGAAGAGGGGCTTGCCGTTTATTTTGAAAACCACCTGGGCTTTTGCCCCCGCCAGCAAATGAAAATATACGCGGGCAGACTACTGGCCGTTGACTGCGCTTTGGATGCTTCGTTTCGCCATACATTCAATTACCTTAGAAAATGGTTTAATCCGGAGTTTTCATACAGATTCACCGAGAGAGCCAAAAGAGGAATGATTGATACCGCCATGCCCGGGTCTTTCAGGAAAGAAGCTTACTATATAAGCGGGTACCGCAAAATAGAAAAGATAAAAAAGGAAAAGGATTTTCCCGGAACTTTATTCTCGGGAAAAATAGCTTTAGATGAAATAAGCGAAACCCGGGAAATGATTAAAAGAGGGGAAATCTTACCCCCGAAATATTTGCCTCATGGAAATTTTTGAAAAACTGAAAAAAAATAAATGGAGCTGGTGGGGCCAGAGAGGACATGATGCGCTGGGATTGAACAGTTTAATAAACTTTGACCTTATAGCCTGCTGCGACTGGGGAAAGGATCATGAGAAAATATGGGGCAGGGAAAATGTTTTTTCGCTTGAAAAAGAATACGGAAAAAGAAAGAACTACTCCAATGAAGACTTGAATTTAATTTTAAAAGGAGCCTTAAAAAAAAGAATTGAACCCTCATTTAAAAAGCCTTTAAACTGTCTAATGTACCGATCCATAGGGAGCCTTGAAAATATGGCCGGGGAAAACAAAAATATAAACATTATATCGGCTCCGGTAAAACTCAAAAAAAAGTTTGATAACAAAATACTTTTCAGAAACTGGCTTATTGAAAACAACATTGAGCCGATTCCCGGAGAAGTTACAAGAGCAGGCGCTAAACAGTTTTCTTCCCTGAAAAATAAATGGGGAGCGCCTTTTGTGGTTCAGTTTCCCTTCGGTTCATCAGGAGAAAACACATTTATAATTAAAACCGAAAGCCAATTTAAAAAAATCACTTCTCTTAATAAAAATTCTTTATTTATTATTTTAAAATATATTCCGGGATTTTCACTTAATACCAACGCTGTAGCGGGCAATAAGCACATAAGCCTTTCGCCTGTTTCTCTTCAGATTATAGGCTCACCCGGTCTTAGCGGAAGGAAATTCGGATTTGCGGGCAACGATTTTTCCTCCGCAGAATATGTAAGCAGGAAAATTAAAAACAAAATCTACGACATAACTTTAAAAACGGCCCGCTGGCTTAGAAAAAGCGGGTTCAGAGGCATGATGGGCCTTGATTTTCTTTCAGACGGCTCCAATGTTTATCCCATAGAAATAAATCCCAGGTTTCAAAATTCAACTTCCCTGCTTACTCTTATCGAATTAAGTCAAAAAAGAATGCCCCTGGCCCTGAAGCATATTTCAGAATTTATGTCCATTGAACTTAATAATGACTTTATGTTTGAACCAAAAGGCTCTCAGCTCATAATGCATTCTCTGGAAAAGAAACCTGTTATCCTGGAAAACAGCTTAAAAGCAGGCATTTATACATTAAAGGGATCTGAAATTTGTTTTTTAAGAGAAGGTTTTTCCCTAATTGATTGTAAAGGTAAAAATGAATTTGCCCTGTGCTGCGGAGTTCCGGAAAAGGGAACCTGTCTTCTTCCGGGAGCTCCTCTGGTAAAACTTCACTTTCCCGCAGAAGTGCTGAAAAGAGATATGAAAACACTAAAAAAAACAATTGATTTGACCGTCAAAAAAATATACAATGCATATATAAGATGATTCAAAGAAATCCGGAAAATTACACCAAAGAATTCTTTAAAGCTGCAAAAATATTTGACGGCAAAGCAAACACCTATGCCGAAAACCTCAAGAAAAGCTTTAATAAAAAACTCAATTCTCTTCCTGAATTTAATAAAATAAAGCTTCAACTCCCTCCCAGAAAAGTTGCCCCGGAGAATATTATATGGGTAGACGCCTCCGATGACAAACTCCCCGCTACCTCTGAAGCTAAAGAAGTTGTAGGAAAAGGAGTTATAGTAAACACCCGAAAGGAACTCTTCCGGGAACTAAAAAAGAATCCCTTAAAATCTCTTGTCATATCCCAGTGCGTTAACTACAATTGCTATAATACAGATACAGTTGAAGAAATATTAAAAAAAGGGGGGGTCACCTCACCCGGGAAATATACCGCGCCCGGAGGAATATTTTCAAATAAAATTAAAACTTACCGCATGCTTAGCCGCCGCGGAGAAGAAAATATTCTTGCTCCATTTAAATATATAAGTCCGGAAAATAAAAGCTCCGGCCAGCTGGCGGAAGAAATTCTGGAAACAGTAAAGAAAGATAAAAGAACCAATCGCTTTTTTGTTAAGCCCACAACAGGAGGAGGGGGGCTGGGAGGATTCAGGATATCAAAAACAAAAAAAGACGGCCGGACACTTTTTTTTATACCGGATTTGTCCCGCCTTTCCGGACAGGCGGAAACTCCTCTTTTGGAGCCTCTGTCCCTTGATCCGAACAATAAAAAAGCAGTTGAAGAACTATGGTGGATTTATAATAAGTTTGCTTCCTCGGACATACTTAAAAAAAACTACATAAAAGTTTCTCTTAAAAATCCACAAGAACTAATAAAACTTTTAAAAGTCAGTCACAGCCCGGAATGGCTGACTAAAGAAGAAGCAGCTGAAAAAATAGCCGGAGCAATAGATTTATTTGAACAAAAGTTCAACCGTAGATACACTCCTATAGTTAACCACTATATTAATTTTGGAACCTGGGGGCTAAGGGCCCATTACCGCTTAAGCAGAGAAGGAATAATTGCCGAGACTATTTACGCCCGGATATTTCAGATAATGTTTACGCCAAAGGGAATAGGCTATGCGGGCGCGGACAATATATCAAACAAGCAGACGGGGGAACTGGAGCTTGACCGTCTTGTTCCCATTACCAGACTTATGGTAGATGCCGTGGGAGGAAAGAAAAAATTTTTTACTTTGCTTAAAACCGGAAGCACAGCTTTTAAAAGATTCATTCAAAACACACCGGCCCATATTGCAAATAAAATTCCTTCCCGCATACAGTTTGACATAGCTCCGGTTGAGGGATATATATGCGAGGGCAATGCCGATACCGCAAGAGGTTTTTGCCTTGCCCAGGATTTCGGCTCCTTTAAAACCAATATCACGCAGTGGTATAATGATTCAGTTGATTTTTACTCATTTATCAAAAGCAGTCAAGATGAAAAAAACTAAAAAACAAAACATAGAAAAAAAAACAGGGCTTATTCAGAGCTATACTGGAAAAGGAAGGGGAAAAACTTCGGCGGCGGCCGGACTGGCTTTAAGAGCAAAAGCGGCAGGGCTAAATGTTTTTATAATGAGATTTCTAAAAAATAAACTCCCGGAAGACCAATTACTGCAGCAAATAGGAATAAAAGTGCAAACAGCCGCCTCTTTTTACAATATGAAAAACCCCGACAACCCGGATAAAATAAAAACAGCTATTTACGAAGCTCTTGAATTAATTAAATCAAATCACCTGGATTACGATATGATTGTGCTGGACGAAATACTGGTTGCCCTGAATAAAGGTTTTATTGAGGAAGAGAGGCTGCTTAATTTTATCTGCGGCAAACCAAAAAAGCTTGAACTTATTCTCACCGGAAGGGGCCTTAGCCAAAAAATAAAAGAACTTTCCGATTTGGTAAGCGATATAACCGAGGTTAAGCATCCCTTTTCAGCAGGAATACAAGCAAGAGAGGGGATTGACAAATAGGAGCTTATAGCATGAGTAAAACCATATTAATAAAATCAATCAGGTTAATAAGCTTAATTATTACTTTAACTTTTACAATTGGCCCCGTCCTGCACGCATCAAATGACTTCGCCGAAAAAATAATTGAACAAGTCATTGAAAAGTATTCGGAATTTCAAAGCTACTCTTCAAATGTTGAGATAATAAAAACAATAAGCTCTTACGGCGCGGAAAATGAATTTAAAGCTTCCTATGATATTGACATAAGCCGCCCGAACAAATTCTCCCTGAGGCATACCGGCGGAATCTTTGGAAAAACCATGGTTTCCAATGGGGAGCAAATGTGGATATACATTTCAGATCTGGATAAATACACCCGCTTAAGTCCGCCGGCAAAGGTAGAAGACATATTGAAACCCGGCAGGGAATCATTAAGCGACTTTACCTCTGAACAGTTCCTTATCTTCAGCTTTAGCGAATCTTATGAAAGCTTATCGGATATTTTCAACGGCGCCGAAATTAATTTAATTGATACAAAAGAAAATTATTATTTAATCAGCTTAAAAAATAAAAACATTGAAATGAAACTTCATGTAGATAAAAAAGATTTTTCTATACACAAGGTAGAAGCCGATATGTCGCCGACTTTAAACATGCATAATAACCAATATTTAAGCTATCCGGAAGACGTAAACATAAGTTATGTTGAAATTCATAAAAACATAGCTTTTGACCAATCTTTAAATTCCTCTCTTTTCACCTTTAAACCTCCTGAAAATGCCGAAAAAGCAAAGGATCTTTTTTTTCAGGATAGTCAACAGGATTCTGTACTCTATAAAGATAAACATATAAGCGAAAAAGAATTTATAGAACCCGAATCAGGCAGAAAATTTACACTTTCAGATTTGCAGGGACGATTTATAATATTATGCCTCATTGATCCAAAAGCAAAATTAACCCGGGATTTTATAGATGACCTTCAAAAATATAGTGACCAAAAGGAAAAAACACAAATTATTTTAGTAGCAAAAAAAGAAAATGAAAAAGAGCTTATCGAACTTCTTGAAGAAATTAACAGTTCTTTTAAAGGAGCCCTGGATTCGGAACCATATATTAATGAATATTTCTCCTTTAAAAGTCTCCCCGCCGTTATAACTGTAGGGCCAAAAGGCGAAATACAGCAGGTATATTCCGGATACTTTGAAGGGCTTAGCCAAATGATAATGGATCAATCACATCGGCCATCATTAAATAATCCTCCATCTCTCTCCGGCAATACCCCTCGATTAAAAGGATTGGACATAAAATGGAAGACACCTTTAAATGTAACACAAATTATTTCAGATGAAAGTATATACGCACTAAGCCCCAGCGGCCGTTTATACACCGTATCATTAAGCGGGTCGGTACTTGACTTGATACACATTCGAAAAAATTATAACCGA
>JBNJFW010000074.1:0-7197 GCA_051747165.1 Elusimicrobiota bacterium
TCGGCCATTACCTTCCTTCCCGGAACAGGTTTTCCGGAAAAAACAGCCCCGATTGAGAGATTATGTTCTACATTTCCTTCAAAAATAACCGGAGACTGGGGCAGCATGGCCGCCCTTCTTCTGAGAGCAACCGGATCTATGTCCTTGACATTAATGCCCTTAAATAAGACATCTCCCCTATCTGGTGTAATCATTCTGTTGAGAAGCTTTAAAAGAGTGGTCTTGCCGGAACCGCTTCTGCCGGTTATAAATGAAACAACCCCCTTTTCAAAAGACATTTTCCCTATATCAATTATATCTCTATATTTTACATCAACCAGACTATACATTTTACCTCATAGCTTAACTTTTTAACTTATTTAGCTCTTTTTATTATATGACACACCCTACCCCTAAGGCAGGTTAATAAACAAAAAGAGCCCGGTTATAACTTAGAGCAGTTCTGAAATTATTCTTTTATTATGCTTTCAATAAGAGTTCTGTTCTGTGATTCAGTCCACTTCCGAGCTCCGGAAATAAAACTGCTGATTTTTCCTTGCCTGTCAATGAGATAGCTTTGCGGAATGCCTCCGGTCCTGTCATATACCGCAAAAGCATCCCCGTTTAAATCCAGAAAAACCGGGTATGTATAACCATTACTTTTTACATAGTTCTCTACTGTCTCTTTTTGTTCTCGCACGGAAACGGCAATAACAACAAAACCCTCTTCTTTGTAATCATCATATACTTCCTGCATAAAAGGCTTCTCATATTTGCAGGGCGGACACCATGTAGCCCAGAAATTAAGTAAAATTGCTTTTCCCCTGTAATCTGAAAGACTTTTCTCATTGCCATGCAAATCTACAAAAGTAATATCCGGAGCTGTAGCACCCTCATGAATTTCACCTGCAACTTCACCTCCGGATTCCTCAACATCCGGTCCCCTGCGTCCCGCTCCGGAGGCCAAATGAAAATTAGCAACTAACCCCATCATCAAAAAAATAAATATTTTATATCTCATAGTTTAACCTTTTAACTTATTTACTACTCAAACAAATCGGTGGATAAATACCTGTCACCTAAATCCGGAAGAATGGCAATAATAACCTTGCCCTTATTGTCTTTCTTTCCGGCAACCTTAACAGCGGCTGCAACAGCCGCTCCCGAAGATATACCTGCAAATATGCCCTCTTCGCGGGCAAGCCTTCTGGTATATTCAACCGCTTCATCACTGCTTACCTGCTTTACCTCATCTATTATGTCAACATTAAGCACCTCCGGAACAAAACCCGCTCCTATTCCCTGGATGCTGTGAGGACCCGGCTGTCCTCCCGAAAGAACCGGAGACTCCGCGGGTTCCACCGCAACCGTATGAAAGCCGGGATTCTTTTCTTTCATAACCTCCGAAACTCCCGTTATGGTTCCGCCTGTTCCTACACCGCAAATAAGAATATCAACATTTCCTCCTGTAGCCTTAATTATTTCAGGAGCCGTTGTTTTTCTGTGTATTTCCGGATTAGCCGGATTTTTAAACTGCTGAGGCATATAAGAATTTTCAATCACCCGCATTTCCTGTTCGGCCCGTATGATAGCACCTTTCATTCCCTCCTGGCCAGGAGTCAGTATAAGCTCGGCCCCTAAAGCTTTAAGCAGCCTTCTTCTCTCCATGCTCATTGTTTCAGGCATGGTAAGAAGCAATTTATATCCCCTTGCCGCGCAGGTAAAAGCCAGAGCTATTCCCGTATTACCGGAGGTAGGCTCAATTATAGTGGCGCCCGGTTTTATTTTGCCTTCTCTCTCAGCTGCTTTAATCATGGCATTGCCAATCCTGTCCTTTACACTGCTTAGAGGGTTGAAAGATTCTATTTTAGCTATAATCTTTCCCTCCAGGCCTTTTGATATCTTCTGAAGCTCCACAACCGGCGTTTTCCCGATGGCCTCCGTAAAATTTTTAAAAACCTTATCCATAATTACCTCCCGGCATAATACTTATATAAGCGTACTCACGCATTCCGCAATACATCTTAAAT
The DNA here is from genome assembly GCA_051747165.1 of Elusimicrobiota bacterium. GTDB lineage: Bacteria > CG03 > SLGR01 > SLGR01 > PWQF01 > JBNJFW01. The sequence continues at coordinate 2,010 of JBNJFW010000074.1, forward strand.
TTCCGAATCATTTTCAAAACAATACCTTTTAAATATATTAATATTTATGTTATATATTATCTTACTAATTATTATTTCAACTTCAAGTTTTAGTCTTTTAATTCTGATAGCATTTCACAATGGTGCCGGCACAGCGTAGCGTCCCCGCTTAAAGCCTTAAGCATCTGAGCCCTCCAGTGCGGATTAAATAACCGGCAATTCCTTGACCCGCAAAAAGCCTCGCCCAGAAAAAAATAAAATGCCGCCTGTAAAACAAGGCTAACAACAATTTGACTTACTCTTTCATCAAGGATACCGCCAATATCCTCTTCTGTATCCCGGCCGTAAAAATGCTCTCTGCTTTTTGCCGGGCCTTTTAAAATACCCGGAACTGAAATTACTGCGGGGTTTCCCAGAAGGCTCATTCTTATATGAGGAAACCCGCTTTCTATCTCCGGAGTGGCCGCAAGGCGAGAAGTAATACATACCACCAGACACTGAGAATCAATATGTTCTCTAAGAATATCACCCAATATATTCTGAAGGTCAAAACCGTGATATATAACGCCGCCGGGCGATCTTTCTTCTTCTAAGAGTCTCTTTTCTATTCCTATCATATTATCTCTTACTGTAGCCGACAAAGCATCAGTATATCTTGCTTGGGTAAGAGCAATGGCAACTTTCTCTTCTGCCGGAAAAAGCGAATTTCTGTTATCCTTAGCTATTAATAAATCAGGCCAGTTTTTTTTAAGGTCATCCACTATCCACTCCACATCCAGCCGGGTTTCATTCATAAGTATAATTTTTCTTGCTTTTGCCATAATACTTAGAGCTTTAGATCAGAGCTTTACTTTTCAGAAGAAAGGTCTCCGTCAATAATATTCGCAAGTTTTTTACCTGACTCCAGCATTGAACCGAAAGTCGGTCCCATGCGGGCCAGGCCGTAAGCGGTTGAAACAGACATTCCGCAGGCATATAATCCGGGAGCAAAAAGTCCGGTATGTTCGATTATAGCTTCTTCTGATTCATCCACCCACATGGCGCCGAAACCAGGAAGCTCTTCTCTTTTTCTCTTCATATATACGCTCAACACAGCAGCATCGTGTCCTGTAGCGTCCACAAGGGCTCTGGACTCCATAGCTATAGGGTCCACACAGGTAATCTGTCTTGGCAGAGCCTCCACCGGAGTCCAGTTTATAACCGCCCCGGCTGCCCTTCCCTGTCTGTATACCAGGTCGTCAAAGCTTGTCATATTAGCAACTTTTATTCCGGCATCGCATGCTGCTTTTATAAGTCCGGAGCAGGCATGAGGCCCGTCCGCAACAATAAGGCCGTCTTCTCTCTTGCTGTAAGGAATCTGAAGTTCTTCTAAAATCTTTTCGGCGGGAGATCTTACTGTTATTTTATTCATCAGATATCCCCCCAGCCAGAAACCTCCGCCCAGGTAATTATTTCTTTCCACAACAAGCACTCTGTAGTTTTTAAGAGCAAGCTTTTTTGCGCACATCAGCCCAGAAGGGCCGGCCCCTATTATCATAACATCGGATTCCACATAATCCGAAAACTGCTTTGCAAACTCCTCAACAATTGCCCTGGTTACCGATTTCTCGCTTATCTTTTCAAATGTCCTTGCCATAATTTCCACTCCTTTTTAATATACTCAAGATACTTCTCTTAAAGCCCTAACAAGTTTTTCGCATTCTTCTATAGTATTAAAAGGGCCGCATGATATTCTTAGCGCCCCTTCGGGAAAAGTTCCCATGTTTTTGTGAACTCCGGGAGCACAGTGAAGCCCGGTCCTGACAGCTATGTTGAAGTTTTCATCAAGCACAGCTCCGAGGTCGTCAGGGGACCAGCTGTTGTGGTTTATAGAAACAACAGCTGTTCTTTCTTCGGAGGACTCCGGGCCGTAAATTTTTACTCCCTCAATTTTTTTCAGCTCACTTAAAAGAAAACCCGTCAGTTCCCTTTCTTTTTTTCTTATAGAATCAATATTTTTTGAAACATATTTAACCCCTTCCGCAAGGGCCGCAATTCCCGCTGTATTAGGAGTACCTGCTTCAAGGTGAAAAGGATATTCCTCCGGCTGCCGGGCGGAGGCAGAATCACTGCCCGACCCTCCCTGCCTAAAGCTATCTATCTCTACTTCTTCGGAAGCATAAAGAACTCCGGTCCCTGTCGGCCCCAACAGGCCTTTATGCCCGGGAAGAGCGCAAAGCGGGATTTTCTGTTCAATTAAATTTATATCAAGCACTCCGGCGCTTTGAGCCGCGTCAACAAGCAAGGGGATTCCCCGGGCAGAGGCAATTAAAGCAACTTCCTCAACCGGCTGAACAGCACCGGTAACATTTGACACATGATTTAAAATTATAAGAGACGTGTTCTTTTTTATCTCTTTTTTAATATCTGCCGGGTTCACATATCCCTTCAACCCGGGCTTAACAAGCGAAATCTCAATCTGCTTTCTTAATTCAAGCTCTTTTAAAGGCCTCATGACAGAATTATGCTCTAAAGCAGTTGTAATTACATGTTCTCCTGTTTTTACAATACCGTGTATGGCAATATTAAGAGCATCACTGCAGTTAAGGGTAAATATTACCCGGCGGTGATTATCCGCCCCTAAAAACGTGCAAATAAGTTTTCTGGCCTTTTCTATTGTTCTCTCCGCCGCCAGAGCCATTGTATGCCCGCTTCTTCCCGGATTAGCCCCTTCTTCCCTTAAAAATTTTTCCGCTGCTTTATAAACTTTTTCCGGTTTCGGCCAGGAAGTGGCGGCATTATCAAAATATATTAAATCAGACAAGAAACTCATTCTCCTATGAATCTGGCATAAAGGCTTTTGGCCTTATTTTCCTCGCTTGTTCCCTGAAATATAGCTCTTCCGTTTTTAAAAACAGTTATTTCACAGTCTCCGACATTAAATTTAAGCATAAAGCTATTTCCCCTCACTTGGGCCACTTTTTTCAGTTTTTTTTCTATTTCCCCGAAATTCAGTTTTTCTTTTGTTTCCGGAGTGATCTGAACGGCGTTGCGCCCGCAAAGCGTGGTGATTTTCTTTCCCCTCTCCACAGAGAGGTACTCATAAACTCCCCGCCGGCAGCAAATGCAATCAGGGGCCGGAAGGATATCGTAGCAGTCAAAACGATTGGACCACAAATCGGCAAAAAACACCGAAGATCTCATATCTTTTTTATTGCCGGTTAAAAACTTAAGAGCTTCGGCCGACTCCGCAGAAGCAATGAGACCGGGAACCGGAGATATGACGCCGGCAGTATCGCAGGTATCTATTTCGCCCGGAGGCGGAAGCTCAGGGTATAGACAACGCAGGCAGGCCGTCTCACCCGGAATTATATTAAAAGTACTACCATAGGAAGAAACCGCTGCCCCATATATATAAACTATGCCCATTTTTTGAGCGTAGTCATTTATAAGCATCCTTGTCTCCAGATTATCGGTGCCATCCAGTATTATATCAACCCCGGAAAGGTATTTTTCAACTGTAGAATAATTTAAATCATCAATTACAGCCTCAATCCGGGCTGAAGAATCTATATCCTGCAGGTGTTTTTTCGCCGCGGCCGCTTTGGGAAGGCCCTTTTTTACATCTTCTTCGTTAAAAAGAACCTGCCTCTGCAAATTTGAAATTTCTATAAAGTCTCTGTCAATAATCCTTATAAAGCCGCAACCGGACCTCAATAGCTCTTCGCTTACTCTCGAGCCCAGAGCACCGCATCCTACAACTGCCGCCTTTGACGAACGCAATTTTTCCTGTCCGCGCCTGCCAACAGGAGAAAATATTTCCTGTCTTATATGCCTGTTATTATAAAAGTCTATATTCACTACTCAATTATATCATGAGTCAGAGGCTCGACCTTCACACCTTTTTTCTGAAGGTATGCAATAGCTTTTTCAACCTCATCTTTTTTTCCCTCAAACTCAATTAAAAGCTCTCCTACCGTTTCCGTAACCTTTGCCCGCCTTATATTAAAAACGATGCCGTATTTAATGCTCACATCATGTATAAGAGGCTCTTTGACCAGCTCTTCGGGGAAAATCAAATCAAGTTTCTTTTTTATCCCGGACATATCAACCTCCCGCTATAGCAGGCAGAATACAAACTTCAGAACCTTTTTGAACAGGAGTTTCAACTCCCTTTAAATGCCTTATATCATTCCCGTCAACAAAAACATTTATGAACCTCCTTAAAGATCCTTCTTCATCTTTTATTCGCTCCTTTATCGCGGGGTACTTGCTCTCCAGTTCTCTTAAAACTTGCTCTACCGTATCTGCGCCTATCTCCAACTCATTTTTTCCCTCAACAACACTTCTCAGCGGCTGAGGTATTTTAACTATCGCCATATTATATTCCTCCTGTATCTACCGGGCCCACGGGCATGACTGCCTGAAAGACTTCAGCGTTGGCCCTATCTCTTCTATTTTTGAAACCTTGCCTTCAACAGCCTCCTGGGTTTTAAGTCCGTTTCCGGTTATATATGCAACCGTAGCCTTATCCCGGCTTAATTTTTTGTTTTCAACAAGCTTCTTAAGCACAGCCACAGTAACGCCTCCGGCAGTTTCGGTAAAAACACCTTCCGTAGAGGCAAGGAGCTTTATGCCCTCCACCACTTCTTCGTCAGAAACCGAATCGGCATACCCTCCGGTTTTTTTAATAACATCCCGGGCATAATACCCGTCCGCGGGATTTCCTATTGCCAGTGACTTGGCAATCGTCTTAACCTTCATCGGCTTTATTATATCTTCGTCTCTACGCACCGCCGTTGCAATAGGATCGGCTCCTATGGCCTGAGCGCCAAAAAATTTTGTCTGCGATTTTTCAATAATACCGAATCTTTCAAATTCCTTCAGGCCCTTATATATCTTTGTAAGAAGAGACCCGGAAGCCATGGGAACCACTACCTGCTCCGGAGCCCTGAAACCCAGCTGCTCGGAAACTTCAAAAGCAAGAGTTTTTGAGCCCTCGGCATAATAAGGCCTGAGATTTATATTAACAAAACCCCAATTAAAATCTCCCGCTATTTCTCCGCATAGCCTGTTAACCTGATCATAATCACCCTTCACACCCACTAAATGAGGTTGATAAATCCCGGCACCTATAACTTTTCCCTTCTCAAGATCGGCAGGAATAAAAACCACAGTTTTAAGCCCTGCCTTTTTACCGTAAGCCGCTACGGAACACGCAAGGTTTCCG
>JBNJFW010000075.1:0-7130 GCA_051747165.1 Elusimicrobiota bacterium
GCATAGGCATAGTCGCCTATTACGTATGTAAAGAACATACATAAAGCAAGGCTTAAATTAATTATTTTTGTGTATATGCTGTTTATAAAATTCATGATTTATTAAAAGATACTACTTATAAATTAGTATACGGCAACTATGTGAAAAAGAGGGGAATTTAATGTAAAAAGGATGTAAAAGCTTATTTTTTCTTTTCACAAAACGCTATGAGTTTGGGATATAATTTTATTTTTAAATATATTTTAGAGGTCAGGCAATAAATAAGCTGCAAAAAGAAATGACGGTCATGAAATAGATACTAAAAGGCTTTAAATAGAAAAAATATTATAAAAACATAAATAAGATTACTTAGATAGGTGTTTTATTCCAAGATTTAAAATATCACTTTTTAAAAGCGCTTTCCGGAAACCAATTACAGCATTTGATATAAAAATTGCATCAGCGTGAATTAGATCCCGGGGGGAGATGATTTTTTCAACTGCCTTTCCCCTCTTTATAAGAGAGTTCCGGACAGTTCCGTTTAAAAGCCCGCAGCTAAGGGGGGGAGTATAAATATCGCCTCCTTTTTTTATATAAACATTTGTCCGTGCACCTTCGCTAAGCTGATTTTTATCATTAAAAAACAATATGTCGTAGTAACCTTGCTCAACGGCTTTTTTCAGCTGGTTTTTGTAAAGAGGCCGGCAAGTGCTTTTATGATAGAGAAAAACATCTGTGGGATCGGTTTTAACAGATGAAATGCACAGACTGTATTTATTTTTTTCTTTAAAGAAAATCTGTTCTATATCTATTTTTCCCTCTTTATCTAATGTAATTCTGATTTTACTTTTTCTCTTCTCAAATGGGAAGTTTTTTAGTTGCTTAATTAAATTTTCCTTACTGAATTTATAAGAAAAAAAATGGGCGGAACTCCTCATTCTATCAATATGCGGCCGAACTTTATATCTGCCTTCTTCATAAAGCATGGTCTCTACCAGCTTGAACCCTCCCGAGGGCGCTCCTGTCAGGAATTTTCCTTTCAGCCTCGCTTCAAGATACTCACTCTTCGGATTTGAATCGTAAACTATTCCGCCGCCAACCCCCATCTCCCCTTTTTTATCCTTTATACTCACTGTTCTTATGGCTACATTAAACAACGCATAATCGGAGGGGAGAAAAAAACCCATGGCCCCGGTATAAACACCTCTGCTTTCATCCTCAAGTTCTCTTATAACCTCCAGAGATCTGATTTTAGGGGCCCCAGTAACCGAACCGCTGGGAAAAAGGCTTTTTATAAGTTGCTCTGTTGTGGTATTTTCTTTAAGTCTGGAATTTATAGTCGAAGTCATCTGATAAAGAGTGGGATACTTTTCAACCTCAAAAAGTTTTTCCACCTTAACCGAAGCTCTTTCTGATATCCTAGAAAGGTCATTTCGCATTAAATCCACAATCATAAGGTTTTCGCTGCAATTCTTTTCATCCCCGGAAAGAAACTCGGCAAGCTCGGCATCCTTTTTTCTGCTTTCCCCCCGGCCTACGGTTCCCTTCATAGGTTTTATAATTATATTATTATCTTTCTTTTCAAAAAAAAGTTCCGGAGACAAGGATGCTATAAAATTATTGCCTTCTCTGAAAAGCATATTATAACAAGCACCCTGTCTTTTTTTAAGAAAGCGGTAAAGAGAATAAGGGCTGCCGTAAAAATCAAACTTAAACCTGGATGTATAATTTACCTGATAGACCTCGCCTTCTTCTATAAGTTTTCTTATGGAGTTTACATTCTTCCGGTATTTTAATTCACTGTCTTTTATGTGCGGAGCATGAATAAAATATCCCTCATCCTCTTCAGGAACTTTAAACTCTCCTTCTACCCAGCTTTGGCTTGCTATATCGTAAACCGCTTTATTTTTAAATACGCCGAAGAAGGCAAAAGGAAGAGAGCCCTTTCGCTCACACAGGCAATCTTCTAAAAGATAAGCAAGCTCAAAGGAAAAGAACCCGGCAATAAAATAATCCTTTCGTAGATTGTCAAGATTGGTAAAAAAGCTTTTAATTTCAGAAGCTTTTTCTATTTTTATTTTCTCCCTGAGGTTGTAAAAGTAATATCTGTAGGGCTGGGCCTTATTAAAGCAGGCAGGTTCGTAACAAAAGTAAGAATCCATAAAAGAATTTAATTGTTAAAGTTTTCCTTCCCTCATCTGTCTAAAATAGACAGCAAAGCTTCTACGACAGAAGGCTGCCATTGTTTTTTCTTTCCCTCTTTAAAAATCTCTCTTACCTGAGGAAGGGTCATCGCCTTACGATAGGACCTGTCACTTGTCATAGCATCATAAGCGTCGGCTACAGCCATTATCCGTGCCTCAGCCGGAATACGTTTCTCCTTGAGCCCCTCGGGATACCCCTCCCCGTCCCATCTCTCATGGTGGTATATAACCGCAGGGAGGGCTTCGCGCAGAGTCCTGAGATTCTTGCATATTTTATAAGATATTTTAGGATGCACCTTAATCTTTTCATATTCCTCTTTTGTCAGCCGGCCGGGCTTAGTAAGAATTTCCTTAGCAATATCTATTTTTCCCATATCATGAAGAATCCCGGCCCAGTACATATGCTCGCACATTTCCCGGGAGAAACCCAGCTCCCTGGCTATCTTGCGGGAATACTCCCCCACCCTTTCCGAGTGGCCGCGGGTATAGGGATCCTTTGTTTCAACCACATGAGAAAGCGAAACCACAACATTTCTGGTTTCTTCCAGCTTTTTATATGAATTTCTTAAATTAAGTAGAGACCTTACCCTTGCAAGAAACTCCCAGCGGTCAAAAGGCTTTGTTATAAAATCATCAACTCCCAGACGGAAAGCCTCCGTCATGTTTTCTCTGTCTTTTAAAACGGTAATCATTAAAACAGGAGTAAACATATGCATCTTTTTCACTTTCTTTAAAAGCTCAAACCCATTCACTCCCGGAAGCATTATATCCAGTATAATTAAATCCCATTCTCTTCTCTCAATAAGCTCTACGGCTTTCTGTCCGTTATCGCACACCTTAATGCTGTATGCCTCTTTTTCGAGAATATTCAACACAATCTGCTGAAAAGAAGAGTCATCTTCTACTAAAAGAATCTTCAAAGCTATATTCCTCCTTTATTTAAGTTTTAATCTATTATCAGCTTTCTATGCTGAGCGGGACACTAATTTTAAAAACACTTCCCTCTTTCCATTTACTTGAGGCCTCTATTGTTCCCCCCATCATACTAATAAGTTTTAAGCATATACTCAAGCCCAGCCCTGTACCCCCGAACTGTCGGGAAGGAGAACTGTCGGACTGCACAAACTCGCTGAATATTTTGTCCAAATCTTCTTCCTTTATGCCTATTCCCGTGTCCTGTACTTCAACTGCAAAATTTTCTTTACCTGTTTTATACGCCCGGAGAGTAATTTTTCCCTCCGGGGTGAATTTCACAGCATTTGAAATCAAATTCATTAATATCTGGCGGACTCTCGTATAGTCATTAAAACATACTATATCCTCTTTTGTTTCAATGGCAAACTCAAGATTCTTCTGATCCACAAGGGGTCTTACTTCCTCCCGTATCTGAGTAAGAAGAGTATTAAGTAAAAATTCTTCCGGGACGAGGTCCATCTTACCCGCTTCTATTTTAGAAAGGTCCAGTATGTCGTTTATAAGATTCAACAGATGTTCTGTATTACGCTGTACCTTTTCCAGAGTGTCTTTCTGTCTTTTTGTTATTTTGCCGTAAGTTTCCTCTTCCATAAGAGATGTAAAACCTATCACCGCGTTAATAGGAGTGCGCAGTTCGTGAGACATGCTGGCCAGAAACTCCGACTTCATTTTGTCAGCATTTTTTATTTCAATATTCTTCTGTTCTATTTCTTGAAGAGCTTTCTCCAGGTCACCCGTTGCCTTTTTTATTTTATCCCCCAGAGAATCATATGATTTTTCCAGTTTAGATGCCATTTTGTTAAACTCTCCGGCAAGCGCTTCCAGTTCATCCCCGGTTTCCAGGTAAATCCTGTAATTCAGCTTTCCTTTACCCAGGATCTTGGCTCCCCGGTTAAGTCTGGAAACCGGATATATAATCATCCTGCTGAAATAAAAAGCCAATCCGATACAAAGGCCCAAAGCCAGCAGCGCAAAAAGCATAACATACCACCTCATATTTCTTGTTCTGCGGTATAATACACTGGCGGGAGTCAGCACCCCGACTCTCCAGTTTAACGCAGAACTCCAAAAATGATGAGCAATTAATCCGGAGTCTTTTAATTCCAGAAATCCGGAATCCCCTTTAAAATCCGCTTTTTTTATTTCTTCACTTCCCAAAACTACAGAGCCCTCTTCATCTAAAATAAAAAGCGAACTTTCCTCAAAAGGCATAGCTTTTTCAACCATGTCTTTTATACTATCTAAATCCACGCCTCCTAAAATAACCGCTCCGGGCACAGGATGCAAAACCAGAACCTTATTTTTACCTCCGTGCCGGTACACCCCTGAAATTCTTGTATCCGGGTGGTGAAAATTCCACTTAAGATAATCATGTATTTCCTGGTTATCAACTACATCGGAATAATTACCGGGATACACCGAAGGAATAAAAATTTTTTCCCCGCTTCTAAAAGAAACTCCCACAAAACTAAACAATTCAAATCTTTCATACACCCTACGCGCCTCCCTTGAGAGTGCATCATAATCATTATTTCTCACCAGGGACCTGAACCTCGGTTCAGAACCAAGTGACATAAGAGCCCGGCGACAGTTTAAAAGATACTGCTCGGCCATACCTGAAATTGCCTCTACCCCGGACTGCACATAAACGCCTGCCTGAGCGGATGCAGCCCTTCGAAAGCTTCCTGAGCTCAGAATCATAAAAGTTATGGCAGGTGCCGCCGCTATTACAAAAAGTATTACCAGCTTTGAACGGAGAGGTATTTTAAGTCGGGAAAAATTCTTCTCTAACTTCTTAGTGAGCTTATGCAAACCTTCTTTGCATTTAACAAAAAAAGAAACCAGAAAGGAAATTACAGACTCTATAAAACCCATAAAATATTAAATAAACTCTTTTACCTCTCTTGAAATATCGCGTGGACGGCAGGGCTTGGATAAATATGAACTGCAGCCGCTCTGGTAAGCTTTTTTTCTGTCGCCCGCCATTGCATGGGCTGTAAGGGCTATAATCGGAAGATCCCGGAATTTCTCATCCTCGCGCAGCTTTTTCACCACATCCCAACCGCTCAGCTCGGGAAGAGATAAATCAAGAAGAACAAGATGGGGACAGAGACTTCTGATTTTCTCCAGGCCTTCAATTCCGTCCTCCGCAGTTAGAACCTTATATCCATCTTTTTCCAGCGAAGTAACAGCTATTTCTCTGTTATATGGATTATCCTCAATAATTAATACTGTTTTCTGACCCGGCATAGGCTTATTTTATATCAAATACAAAACTAAGTCAATTTCAACTGAAATGCAAGCTTAAGAAGCAGTCCTACATCATGGAACTCATTTCAAAAATAGGCATAAACATGGCTATAACTATAGAGCCTATGACTATACCCATGATAACAATAATAATAGGCTCTATCATTGAGGTGAGGCCATCCACAGCCGAATCAACTTCCGCGTCATAAAAATCAGCTATCTTGCTGAGCATAACATCCAGATTTCCGGTTTCCTCTCCAACTGTAATCATCTGCATTACCATAGGAGGAAAAACACCGCTTTTAGAAAGGGGAGTGGCAATCTTTTCCCCCTCTCGTATTGACTCTTTTGAATCCAGAACAGCTTGTTCTATGACCCGGTTGCCCGAAGTTTTAGCCACTGTTTCAAGCGCTTCAAGTATAGGAACGCCACTTTTCACGAGAGTTCCAAAAGTCCTGGTAAACCTTGCCACTGCAACTTTGCGAAGCAGATTACCCAGAAGAGGAAGCTTAAGCAAAAACTCATCTATTTTTTTACTGCCCACATCTGTTTTGTAAAATTGTCTTATTCCTACAACAATTCCTATGAAAGCTAATATAATAAAAATTATAGAACGCTGAAGCATTTCGCTTACCGATATGAGAATCTGGGTAGGCATAGGAAGTTCCTGTCCAAAGTCGGCAAATACTTCAGCAAAACGGGGAATAATTATAACCAGCAGGAAAATAGTTACCGATGTGGCCACAAAACTAATGACTGCGGGGTAAACCATAGCTCCTTTAACCTTGCTTCTGAGTTCGCTTGCCGATTCCAGATAATCGGCCAGTCGCTGCAGGATTATATCCAGGATACCTCCAAGCTCCCCGGCTTTGACCATGTTTACAAAAAGGTCGCTAAAAGCCTGCGGGTGCTTTTCCATGGCATCCGCTATAGCGGAGCCGCTCTCTATGTCTTCTCGTACGGAACTGACAATACTTTTAAAAAAAGGATTTTCTACCTGCTGAACCAGAATGGAAAGGCCCTGTACAATGGGAAGACCGGCGCTTACCATAGTAGAAAGCTGGCGGGAAAAAATAACAAGATCCTTTTGCTTAACCCTGCCCCTTAAAGGATTTATTTTCTTAAGCATGTCAAAAGCGGCATGCTCCTTTTTCAATTTTACCTCAAGGACAATCATCCTCTTATCCCTGAGGCGGCCGGCAACAGCCCTATAGTCGGCTGCCTCCATCTCTCCTTTTACGAGCTTTCCGGAAGGCGCCTTCGCCTTAAATGTAAAATCAGGCATAAGATTATCTTATTTTTTTCTCCTCGTCTCCCATTACTCTCTCCATATCCTTTTTATCTGTGCAATGATCCATAGCCTGGCTGTAAGTAATATCTCCCCGATTATAAAGCCGGTACAAAGCCTGGTTCATGGTCTGCATTCCCTTATCTCCACCCGTTTGCATAGCCGAAAGAATCTGCTCTGTTTTCTGCTCTCTTATAAGATTTCTTATACCCGGAGTTACCATAAGAACCTCTACGGCAAGAGCCATTCCGCCTCCCTTGCTGTCCGTTTTCTTTAAAAGCTTCTGGCAGAACACTGTCTGCAGAACCATCGAAAGCTGGCTCCTTATCTGGCTCTGCTGATGGGGAGGAAAAACATCAATAATTCTGTTAATAGACTGGGCCGCGTCAGGAGTATGAAGCGTGGCAAAAACAAGATGCCCCGTCTCCTTTGAC